>NZ_JBYTAG010000008.1:0-134640 GCF_058787995.1 Cupriavidus sp. FW305-27 | reverse complement strand
GCGGGGGCGCGGTGGCGGCCGGAATCTCTTCCCACAGCTCGGCCTCGGCGCCGACGGGGGTGCTGCTCTGCAAGCGCACGCCGTAGTACAGCACGACAGCCAGCAGCATGTGCATGAAGAGCGCGAACAGGAAGGAACGCAGGGTTCCCCGCTCCTTGACCGGCTGGTAGGGATAGGCGGCGACGGTCTTCATCAGGCGCAACGGCAATCAGATAGGCGCTTCAATGCGTCAGGAGGTCTTGGACTTGACCATCAGGCCGACGCGCTTGACGCCGTCGGCTTTCAGGATCGACATCACGTCCAGCACCGCCTCATACTTGACCGCGCGGTCGGCGGCAATCACCACCGGCTGGTCGGGATTCTCGTTCTGGCGCTGGTGCACGAAGTCGAGCAGGCCCTGCTTGTCGAGCTTGCGCTCGAAGGCATTGCCGGCGCTGTCCTTGCCGCGCGCGGTCAGCTGGCCACTCTCGTGCACGGTGACTACGATCGGCGGCGCCTTCTGCTGCGGCGTGGCGTTGGCCACGGTGGGCAGGTCGACGGTGGCGGGGCTCACGATCGGCGCCGCCACCATGAAGATGACCAGCAGCACGAGCATGACGTCGATGTACGGCACGACATTGATGTCGGCGCTGGCCCGGCGGCGCGAGCCGCCACGGCGCTGAATGGCTGCCATTGCAGGACTCCTGGAAACGCCGGCCCGGGCTTGCGCCCGGACCGTCTGGATTAGATTCGATACGTGTGCGGTTAGCGTGCCTGCCGTTGCAGGATGTTCAGGAACTCTTCCATGAAGCTCTCGAACCGGATCGCCAGGCGGTCGATCTCCGTGGCATAGCGGTTGTAGGCGATCACAGCGGGAATGGCAGCGAACAGGCCGATCGCGGTCGCCACCAGCGCCTCGGCAATACCGGGGGCCACCGATGCGAGCGTCGCCTGCTGCACATTCGACAGGCCGCGGAAAGCGTTCATGATCCCCCAGACCGTGCCGAACAGGCCGATATACGGGCTCACCGAACCCACCGACGCCAGGAACGGCAGATGCGATTCCAGCACATCCATCTCGCGCTGGTAGGCCGCGCGCATCGCGCGCCGGGCCGCATCGAGCAGCGCGCCGGCTTCGTTGCCGCGCTCGCGCGCCTTCAGGAACTCGCCCATGCCGGATTCAAAGATCCGCTCCAGCGCGCCGGTGTTGTGGCGGTTGTTGACGGCACTGTTATATAGCGCCTGCAGGTCGCCGCCGGCCCAGAAGTCGCGTTCGAACCCCTCGGTCTGGGTGCGCGCCGAGCGCAGCGCCAGGTGCTTGCGGAAGATATAGGTCCACGAAAACAGCGACATGACGAGCAACAGCGCCATGACGGCCTGTGCCAGCAGGCTGGCGTGGAGCACCAGCGTTACGATCGACATGTCTTGCGTGACGGTCACGGGATTCATCGTGCGGACTTGATGGTAGCTAGAACGGGGTCGGGAATCGGGGCGGGACGGAAAGTGCTTCGATCGACACACCCAACACGGATCGCGCCAGAGGCCAGCATCAGCTCGCCACGCCAGGCTTCCTGGGTGAACTGGACCGACGCCGGGCCGACCCGGTCGATGCGCGTGCGGATCTCGAGCTGGTCATCCAGCCGGGCGGGCGCATTGTAGTCCACTGCCGTGCTGCGGACGATAAAGACCACGCCCGCCTCGTCGGCGAGCGATTGCTGCTCGATGCCGAGCGCACGCAGCCACTCGGTGCGGGCGCGCTCGAAGAACTTCAGGTAGTTGGCGTAGAACACTACGCCGCCCGCGTCGGTGTCTTCCCAGTACACCCGCAGGGTCCAGACAAAGTTTGTCATGGCCGCAATTGTAACGGAGAGCGATAGCGGTTTCGTGTAAACCCGCATGACGACTTTGCAACAGCAAGTTGCTGGCCAGCCCTTGCCAGCGCTTGCCTGGCGGGGCCGACGGCTTGCGGCGGGCGCCCGCCTCGCGCTACACTGCGCGCAACCATTCCATCTTGCGCGACTGGCGAAGTCAGTGGGCACTACCACGAGGAAGCGCAAGTTCTCTGGCGTGACGTTCATTGCGCGTTCGCGTAGCGTTCAGCACGCCTAGGCGTGAAGTTGCTTGCGCCTGCCGCTCGCCTGGGCAGCGAATGGGAAGCAGGGTGCGCCCTGCACCGACGGTTACAAGCCGCCGGTGCTGGTCGCCGCTAGCCTTCCCCGCGCGCCCTACCCCCGATGCGTGAATCGGATTCCCTATTTTTCAGACGAGTTTCGCCATGTTCGAACGCAGCCGTTTTACGATCGACCAGATCGACCCCGAGGTCTTTGCCGCCATCCAGCAGGAGAACCAGCGCCAGGAAGACCACATCGAGCTGATCGCCTCCGAGAACTACACCTCGCCGGCCGTGATGGCCGCCCAGGGTTCGCAGCTGACCAACAAGTACGCCGAGGGCTATCCCGGCAAGCGCTACTACGGCGGTTGCGAGTACGTCGACGTCGTCGAGCAGCTGGCCATTGACCGCGTCAAGCAGCTGTTCGGCGCCGAAGCCGCCAACGTGCAACCCAACTCGGGCTCGCAGGCCAACCAGGGCGTGTACTTCGCCGTGCTCAAGCCGGGCGACACCATCATGGGCATGAGCCTGGCCGAAGGCGGCCACCTGACCCACGGCATGGCCCTGAACATGAGCGGCAAGTGGTTCAACGTGGTCAGCTACGGCCTGAACGCCCAGGAAGACATCGACTACGACGCGCTGGAAAAGCTGGCCCAGGAGAAGAAGCCCAAGCTGATCATCGCCGGCGCCTCGGCCTTCGCGCTGCGCATCGACTTCGAGCGCATCAGCAAGGTTGCCAAGTCGATCGGCGCTTACTTCATGGTCGACATGGCCCACTACGCCGGCCTGATCGCCGCGGGTGTCTACCCGAACCCGGTGCCGCACGCCGACTTCGTCACCACCACCACGCACAAGAGCCTGCGCGGCCCGCGCGGCGGCGTGATCCTGATGAAGGCCGAGCACGAGAAGGCCATCAACTCGGCGATCTTCCCCGGCATCCAGGGCGGCCCGCTGATGCACGTAATCGCCGGCAAGGCCGTCGCCTTCAAGGAAGCGCTGACGCCTGAGTTCAAGGAATACCAGCAGCAAGTGGTGAAGAACGCCGCCGTGCTGGCCGAGACCCTGATCGCGCGCGGCCTGCGCATCGTCTCGGGCCGCACCGAAAGCCACGTGATGCTGGTTGACCTGCGCGCCAAGAACATCACCGGCAAGGAAGCCGAGCGCATCCTGGGCGAGGCGCATATCACCGTCAACAAGAACGCCATCCCCAACGATCCGGAAAAGCCGTTCGTGACCTCGGGCATCCGCCTGGGCTCGCCGGCCATGACCACGCGCGGCTTCAAGGAAGAAGAAGCCCGCATCGTCGGCAACCTGATCGCCGATGTGCTGGACAACCCGCACGACGCCGCCAATATCGCCAGCGTGCGCGAGCAGGCGGCAGCCCTGACCAAGCGTTTCCCGGTCTACGGCTGATGCATCGAGGCCGCCCATGCGGATTCCGCATGAGCGGCCGGCAGCTCCGCAAGCCGGCGTCCTCGGGCACCGGCTTGCGGGCCTCGCCAACCCGCCCCGCCTCCGCAGAACGACAACACGGACAAGGCGACGGGGTTCAACTGAAGGTGGTCCGGCATGAAATGCCCCTTTTGCGGTCATTCCAATACCCAGGTACTCGACACGCGCATGTCGGAAGACGGCGATGCCGTGCGCCGGCGCCGCCGCTGCGAAGCCTGCGACCGCCGCTTCACCACCTATGAGCGGATCGAGCTGTTCTTCCCCGCCATCGTCAAGAAAAACGGCTCGCGCGTGGACTACACGCGCGCCAAGCTGAAGGATTCCATGCGCCTGGCGCTGCGCAAGCGCCCGGTCTCGGCCGAAGCCATCGACGAAGCCATCACCCGCATCGAAGAAAAACTGCTGGCACTGGGAGAGAAAGAAGTCCCCAGCAGCCAGGTCGGCGAACTGGTGATGCGCGAATTGCGCAAGCTCGACAAGATCGCGTATATCCGCTTTGCTTCGGTGTACCGGAGCTTTGAGGACGTGTCGGAATTCCGCGACGTGCTGGATGAGTTTGCGGCGTCCACCCCCCGGAAGGGGTAGCAAAAGTAACAAAATCGTTGTTTAATCCCCGTTGCATTTCCGCAAGGCCCGCTGTCGCATATTAAAAGGGCCCGGGATTGCAGACCAAAAAAAGAAGTTAACGAAGTCGGACGTCTTTTGACGGGGGTCAGAATGGGTCAACGCTGCCGCGGGGCAGCCGGCTTTGCCATGCTCGAAGCATTGGTGGCAATTGTCGTTCTGGCGGTTGGCGTGCTCGGCGTCGCCAGCCTGCTGCTGAATTCATCCCGCTTCACGCAACAAGCTTCCTACGACACCACTGCCATGCAGCTGGCCACCGAGATGGCCGAGCGCATGCGTGCCAATCCGGCCGTCTCGCAAACCGGCGCGGCGGCGGAAGCCATCATCCCGAACCGCTACTTCATCGACACTGCCACCGGGCAGCCGCCCGCGCTCACGGCAGCAAACAGCCCGTACGCGATCGCCTGCCCGGGCACGGCGGCCGGGTGCGCGCAGCAACTGGCGGATTTCGATGTCGCCGAGTTCTGGGAGCGTGTCAGCACAGGCCTGCCTGGCGGACGCGCCGTGATTTGCCGGGACATGGTCGCCTACGACCAGGCCACCGGCTTCTCATGGGGATGCACGCCATCGGCCACTGGCCGCGCGGACGACGCACCGATTGTCATCAAGATCGGCTGGATCTCCCGGCTTGCCGCCAGAACCGTCGCGGCACGGGTCGACATGTCCGACATGGGCACGCGCCCCCAGGTGGTCATCGTGGCCACGCAGGGCACGGTTAACTGACATGCGGAACGCCAGGATGTATCTCAACGCCGGCCGGCATCGTCAACTGGGGCTGTCGCTGGTGGAGCTGATGGTGGCGATGACGCTGAGCCTGCTCCTGATCATGGCTGCCGCGGCGCTCTACCTGACCGGACGAGCCAACTACAACAGCATCGATGACACCACTGCGCTGGATGAGAAAGGCCGTTTTGCGGTGGATACCGTGGTTCGGATCGTGCGCCAGGCCGCGTGGAGCAACTATGCGGGCAACAGCGCCGCGGCCTCTCCCGGCGCCAGCGGGCCTCCCGCGCCCAGCCCCGGAGGCGTCATGCTCACCACCACGAGCCTGTCGCCGACCATCAGCGGCCTCGACAGCTGCGGCGCCCCCGCGCAAGATCTCGGCAATCCGGCGCAAAACCTCGCGTGTCCGGCCCAAGCGGGTGCCGTGAACAAGAGCGATGTGCTGCAGGTCCGCTTCTTCGGCTCCGGCACGCAGCAGGACCGCACCGTCCCGGACAACAGCATGATCGACTGCTCCGGCAATGGCGTCGCCGAGCCGCAGGCCTGGGAAGACGCAGACCTAGCGCGCGGCATGGCGGTCTTCTATGTCAGCAACGATGCCGGCGGCATGCCTCAGCTGATGTGCGGCTATCGTCCACGGGACGCCGCCAACAAGGAAATCCTCACGGCCGGCACGGCGTACCAGGCTGTTTCGCTGATCTCAGGCGTCGAAGTCTTCCAGGTGCTTTACGGCATGGATACGAATTTCGACCAGACCCCGGACCGCTTCCTGTCGGCCACCGAGGTGCTGGCCCTGCCCACCACCTGGCAGAACGTCGTCGCCATAAAGATTGCCATGGTGCTGATGGGCGATACCGCCAGCGCATCGCCTCAGGATCCGCCAACCTTGCGCCTGTTCGGGCGCCTGTTCCCGGGCTCGCCGGGCAACGACACATCCTTCACGCCGGCCACGCAACTGCAGCGCATGCGACGCCTGTACACCGTCACCGTACAGCTCCGGAACATGGCCACCTGCACCACCTGCTCGCCGACATGAACGCCCGCACCGCGCACCCCAACCCGCGTGGCATCGCGCTGATCACCGCCCTGGTGATGCTGCTGATCATCAGCGTCATCGCCATCGCCGGTGCCCGGCTGGCCATTGGCAGCAAGCGCATGGCATCGAACCAGCGCGACCGGGACCTGGCTCAGCAAGCGGCCGAGGCAGCCTTGCTGGATGCGGAAATCGACATCCAGGGTGTTTCCGCCCCAACCAGCCGGTCGGCCATCTTCTCCGGCACCACGATGAATGTGCTGCCGTTCGTGGCGGGTTGCAATACGGGCGTGACAGGCGCCTCACCCTTCCAGGGATTGTGCGACCCGGTGCTCGACGGCACGCCGAACTGGCTTGCCGTTGACTTCAGCCAGACGGGCGCCAACGCACGCACCACCGCCTACGGCACCTTCACCGGCCGCAGGTTCCCGACCGCGACAGGCGGGCTGCTGCCTGCCGCCCTGCCGCGCTACATCATCGAGCCGATCAGCGACATGTCGCCAGGCGCGAGCGAGGGCGCATACATCTTCCGCGTCACGGCCGTCGGCTTTGGCGCTAACCCGGCGACCCGGGTCATGTTGCAGTCGTACTACCGGAAGGGGGAATGAATGGCAACGTCCATGCCTGTCGCGGAGCACGGCAAATGAGCCGGATCCGGAAATTCATTTTCGCGGCAATGGCTGCGCTTCTCAGCCTGCCCGCCGGCCCGCTGCTTGCCGCAACGGAACAGAGCAGCCTCGCGACCGTCAAGCTCGCGCAGGCGCCGCTGTACGGCCGCAACCAGAATATCCATCCCAACCTGCTGCTGACGCTCTCGGTGGAGTTCCCCACGGTGGGGGCAGCCTATCGCTCCGGCACGTATTCGCCGACCACGGAATACATTGGCTACTTCAATCCGCGCAAGTGCTACAACTACAGCGGAAGCGCCAGCAATGGCTATTTTGTCATTGCCGGCGACGCCAACACGGCCGATCACACATGCACGGGCCAGTTCAGCGGCAACTTCATGAACTGGGCCACGGCCTCGGCCATCGATATGCTGCGCTACGCGCTGACCGGGGGCGACCGCGTCGTCGACTCCGCCACACAGACCATCCTGCAACGTGCCGTGCTGCAGGAGAGTTTTTTCAACAGCAACTCCTACTTCCCCCGCAAGACCTACGACAAGGCGTCCTCGGTCACGCCTTTCAGCAGCAGGACCTTGTACATCACCTCATGTGGCAACAAGGTGTTCTTTGGGGACAGCACCGAGTCCGGCGCCAGCTGCTCGAGCCCCGGCAAGTACAGGAACCAGGGCACCTACCTGGTACGGGTGCAAGTCTGCGATGCAAGCGAAGCCAGGTCCCGCACCGATCTCTGCAAGCTGTATCGCACCGGGTACAAGCCGGTTGGCGAAATGCAGCGCAATGCAGACAAGGTCCGCTTTGGCGCGTTTGGCTACCTGAACGACAGCGCCAATACCCGTTATGGCGGTGTCTTGCGGGCGCCCCTGAAGTATGTGGGGCCGAACACCGTCGACAGCAATTTCAACCAAGCCAGCAACCTGCGCCGGGAATGGGATGACGACGGCATATACATCCAGAACCCCGAGAGCGCGTCAGAGAACATCAGCGGCGTCATCAATTACCTGAATCAGTTCGGGCGTTCCGGCGCCTACAAGTCATTGGATCCGGTCGGCGAACTCTACTACGAGAGCATCCGCTACCTGCAAGGCCGGCAACCAACGCCCGAAGCCATCGACAACGCCAGCGCCTACAAGGATGGATTTCCGGTCTACACACAATGGACAGACCCCATCCTTGCCAGTTGCCAGAAGAACTACGTCCTTGCCATTGCCGATATCAATACGCACTGGGACCGCTACATTCCCGGCAACACCAGGACGACCTACTTCTCCGGTGGCAAGCCGGTTTCTGCCAACGACTCGGCCCGGCCGGCGGACGCGATATCGAAATACAGCAAGTACAGCTTCGATGTCACGACCTGGACGCAGGCGGTGGCCGATCTCGAGAGTTCGGGAACATCCGGCAACAGCCGCCCCGACACCTCGCTCGCCAACCTGGCTGGCGCCGACACCGGCTCCAGCGGCCACGGCACCTACTATATGGCCGGCGTCGCGTATTGGGCCCATACCTACGGCTTCCGCCCGGATATGCCGGAATTGCGCGTCACCACGTTCAGCATCGACGTCAATGAGAACGGGAACGGCAGCGTCGGCGACAAACAGCGCCGCAGCCAGATGTACCTGGCGGCAAAATACGGCGGCTTTGACGACCAGAATGGTGATGGCAATCCGTTCCGCACCAAGGGGGCCAGCGGCGCCACCGTCACCAGCAATGCCGAATGGGAATCGTCGGGCGGATCCGACGTCCCCGCCAACTGGTTCCTGGCCGGGCAGCCGGCCGCCATGATCGCTTCCATCAAGAAGGTCTTCGCGCAAATCGTCAACGCGGCCGGCACATTGTCTGGCGTGGCACTGACCTCTTCCCAGGTGGCGAGCGACACCCTCTTGTTCACTCCCGGATTCGACCAGCGATGGAACGGGCGCCTTTCGGCACTGGCGGTGACCAATGATCCCGACACCGGCGTTCAGATCTCCAGTACCGAAACCTGGGAGGCTGGCAAGGTGCTGACTGCCCGCACCGCTGCCCGCAATCTGCTGACCTGGGTCCCGTCGGGCACGGCCGACAATGCAGGAACCGGCGCGGGTGCGGGCGCCACCTTCGAATGGAAATCCCTCAACGCCGCGCAGAAGGCCGCACTGAAGCTCGCGCCGACAGAGACTGACACCGTGGCCCAGAGCCGGCTCAGCTATCTGCGTGGCGAGCGCAGCCAGGAGCAATCCACCGGCAGCACGGGGACCATGCGCTTGCGCGACTCACTGCTGGGCGACATCGTCAACTCGGGCCCCGTCTACATGGCGGCCCCGTCCAGCACCATCGCCGAAAGCGACTACACCGCCTTCTACAAGGCCCACAGCCAGCGTACCGCCGCAGTTTACATCGGCGCCAACGATGGCATGCTCCACGCCTTCAATGCGGCCAATGGCTCTGAACTGTTTGCCTACGTGCCAAACGCAGTGTTCGCCAACCTGGCCCAGCTGACCTCGCCGAGCTATATCCATCGGCCGTACGTGGACGCCACGCCTGCCGTGGCGGAAGCCCGGGTCGGCAACGCCTGGCAGACCGTGCTGGTCTCTGGCATGGGTGGCGGCGCGCAAGGCCTCTTTGCGCTGAATGTCAGCGATCCTGCCAGCGTCGGATCCGGCAATGTCTTGTGGGAGTTCACGGACAAGGATGATGCCGACATGGGCAACGTCATGTCGCCGCCCCAGATCGTCAAGCTGTTTGCCGGCAAGGACTCCGACAACAAGCCTGTGTACAGGTGGTTTGCCATGACGGGCAACGGCCTGAATGCCAACGATGCGGATGGCGCGAGCAATCCGGCCGCGCCTTCGGTGCTGTTCATCGTGGCACTGGACAAGCCGGCCGGGTCGCCGTGGCAACTGGGCGTCAATTACTGGAAGATCTCGATGGCGGCGGACGTCACCGCCGGCATTGCCAACGGGCTGAGCTCGCCGGCGCTGGTGCGGCTTACCGACGGGCAGACCGTCGCCGCCTACGCCGGCGACCTCCAGGGCCGCCTCTGGAAGTTCATCCTGAATGGCGGCCCATCCACCTGGAACGCTGCCGGGGCCCTGCCCTACTACGGCGGCGGCAACTACGGCCGGCCGCTGTTCCAGGCCCGCGATGCCAGCGGAAAGCCGCAACCGATCACGGTCCAGCCCAAATGGGTCTACGCGCCCGGCGGCTACATGGTGGTGTTCGGCACCGGGAAGTACCTGGAGCCTGCCGACACCATCACCACCGGCACGCTGACCCGGAACGCCATGTACGGCATCTACGATGCGGGAGGCTCCCAGTCGATCGCAGACCGCAGCATGCTGAACCCGGTCACCCTGACCCGTAACAGCAAGGGCGCTTACGAATATTCGTCACGCAGCTATAGCCTCGGCTCAAAGACTGGGCAGAAGGCCGGGTGGTACTTTGATTTCCCGGGCAACGGAGAACGCCAGGTCACCGCACTCGTGCCAGCCTACGGAAAGATCTGGTTCAACTCGCTGATGACCGGCGATGATCTTTGCGGCGCCTCCAGCAACAGCGGCCGCTATCAGATCAATGCGCTGACCGGCATGCCCGCCACGGGGACATCGACCGGCGATCTCTCCACCTTCGGCATCCTGGGTGCGCCAGTGCTGATCCAGACCAAGACCACGGTCGATCCACAACGCAATGCCGTCGGCCAGATCACTACGCTGAAGTTCATCGACGTGTTCTCGTTCGGCGCATCGGGTGGCGGCCGCAGCGCAGGCGCGTCGTTGTCCAGCAGGCCGCTTGTGTCCGGCAACACAGCCACCGACGGGGGGCACCCCACCACCGGGCGCCTTGGCTGGCGCGAGATTCGCAATTTCGGAGCCGCAAAATGAAGCGCTGCCACCGTGACTGGCGTCGCCACGCCAGCGGCTTCACGCTGATGGAGATGCTGATTGCCATCGCCATCCTTGGCATCCTCGCTGGCATTGCGTATCCCAACTACGCCGAACATGTTGCCCGCGGGCGCCGCACCGAAGCCAAGGCTGCATTGATGACGGCCATGCAAGCGCTGGAGCGTCGTTACGCACAGGCCAACTCCTACGTCGACCCCGCCGACAGCACGCGCGCCTGGCGCGGCTTCCCGCAAGCCTCGGAAAGCGGCAACTACGCGATTGCATCCGGCGCGTGCGCAGGGCTGGCATTCAACGAATGCGTGCAGGTCAGCGCCACGCCCACGATCGCCGACAACCGCTGTGGCACGCTGCTGCTGCGCAGCACCGGCGAGCGCGGCGTGCTGATCAACAATGTCGCCGCCTTCGCGAACCTGCCCCAGGGATGCTGGTGATGCGCGCTCAAGCCCCCCGACCCCAGACCGGATTCACGCTGATCGAACTGCTGGTCACGCTGGTCGTGCTGGTCATCCTCGCCGGCATGGCGGCACCCGCCTACACCTCCTTCATTCAGCGCAACACGCTTGCCACTGAAGCAGACGCGCTGGCTTCGTCGCTTTCCCTGGCACGGGCCAGTGCGCTATCGCGCAATAGCTGGGTCACCGTGGCGCCCGTCAGCAATGACTGGCGCAACGGCTGGACTGTCTGCCTGAACCCAAATCGAAACGCGGACTGCACGGGCCAAGCCGTGCTGGTTCAGCATGTCCCCTCCGCCCAGGGATTGACCGTAGCATTCTCCAGCACGCCGCAGTCGGGGGTCCTCTCCTACTCGCCCGTAGGCTATACCCGCACGCTGGCAGATGCGATGCAGTCTGCCCAGGTGCTGATGGGACTGGGCACCGGCAACCAGAAGCTCATCGATATCAGCCAGTTGGGCAGGGTCCGCGTATGCGCGCCCGTGCCGACACAAGCCACGGTGTGTCAGTAGGCGAGGCTGCCTGGTCGCTGTTCCCGGGAAGACCGAAACAACATTCCGCAAATCCTCCACGCTTAGGCACGTATTCGCCTGCTCGCGACAGCTAGTCTGACGGTCCCTGCCAGTCTCGGTGACCGCCCATGCCGGATCTTCGCAAGCCAGCACATCCACCTGCCCGCCCGCGCCGCAGACCGCGTTGCGCCGGCCGCCCTGCGGGATTCGCGCTGCATGAAACGCTGTGCGCGCTGATCGTGCTTGGTGCCGGGCTGATGCCAATGATGGGGCTGGCGCCGAAGGCGCTGGCCCAGCTGCGCGAACTCGACGCGCTGGCCCGGTCCGCCCGCCTTGCCGTGGAGATGGCTGAGCTGGATACAGCGCAGCCGGCACTGCAAAGCGGGCGACCAGACCTCTGGTCGAGCCGGTGCGGGAACAACCCGGCGTTTCCGTGCCCGGAAGATTCGCCACTGATCATGGCCGGACGGCTTGGCGGGCAGGCCGGCATACCCGCGATCGCCTTGTGGATGCAGCCATGAGGCGGGACGCATCCAGGGCATTCTCGCTGGTCGAGCTGCTGGTCGGACTGATACTCGGCCTGATCGTCACCGCGGCAGCCGTTGCGGCATTCCATGCCACTCGTACCGCCTACCTCACCGCCACCGACCGCATCCTGCTCGAAGAGCGCGGCCAGCGCGCCCTGACGATCATCGCCGCGCTGCTGCGCCAGTCCGGCTGGCCGGGCGAGCCCCTTCCCGCCACCTCCTACCCTGCGCCGCCGGCCGTCAGCGGCGCCGACGACTGCGGTCAGCCTGCCATCGGTGCGGTGCCGTCCTGCGGCAGGGCTGGCGTCGGCCGCAGCGATGCGCTGCTGGTCCGCTTCAGCGGCAGCGGCCTGCCGGCTGCGCCGTCGCAGCCGGATGAAAACATGACCGACTGCAGCGGCTACGCCGTCGCCGCGCGCGTGGCCGGTGCTGACGCGCACAGTGGCTACGTCGCAGCCAACCTGATCTATGTCGCGGCGGGCAGCGATGGCGTGCCGCAACTGCTGTGCCGCTACCCGGCACGCCGCGGTGGCGTGATCGACGGCACTGGCTGGACCTCCGGCGCGCTGGTCCGCGGCGTTGAATCACTGCAAGTGCGCTACGGCCTGGATACGGACGGCGACGGCCGGGCCGACCGCTTCGAGACGGCATCCGCGATCCACTCGCTGGATGAATCCGCCTGGCATCGCGTGGTGGCCGTGCAGATTGCCATTGCCGTGCGCGGCGAGCGCCCGGGTTCGGCAGCGGCAAGCCCGGGCAAAGACGCCGACCCACCCGGCACCGCCGCCGGCGATCTGGCGCCGGTGCCGCCGTCGCAGGCCGGCACCGCCCGCCGCGTCTTCGCCACCACGGTGCGGCTGCGCAATGCGCCACGCTGCCAGGAAACGCTGTGCTAGCCCGCCGCCTTCCATGTCGCCACAATGCAGGCGCCGTCACGCTGCTGCTCTGCGCCACGATGCTGCTGCTGGTAGTGCTGACCGCTGCCGGCACGCTGCACATGCTGCTGTCCGCGCGGCAACTTGCCGTCATGCAGCTCGAACGCGAAATCGCATTCCGGGCCGCCGAGGTCGCGTTGCTTGATGCCGAGTCGGACCTGCTTGCGGCCGCCATATCGCAAGACATGATGGGGCGGCTCGGCATCTGGCCGGCACCGGGACACTGCGGCAGCGGCCAGCAGGCTGGCGTGTGCCGGCCAGCGGTGACGGGCCCACCCGTGTGGCAGCCCTGGCTGCTGGCCGACACCAGCGCGGACGCCGTCGGCGTGCCATTCGGCCGCTTCTCGGGTGCGACGCTGCCGGTGCTGCCCGCGGGTGCCGCCGGCACTCGCGAACTGCCGCGGTATGTCGCCGAGATCCTGGACGAAGCACCGTCCGGCTACAGCACTCCGGATGCCCCTTCCGCCACCACACCGGCACCACGGATCCGGATCACGGCCATCGGCTTCGGCCGCAGCCGTGCCGTACGTGCCGTGCTACAGAGCGTGATCCAGCCGTGAATCGCCTCGTTGCCGTTGCCTTCGCCTGCCTGGCCATCGCCATTGCACCAGCGTCTGCCGCCACCGGATCCGAAGCAGGCCGATTGCCGCTGGCTTACCGGACCACGGCGGGCGCGTATCCGTGGACCGGGCGCTTGTTCGCTGTCGGCTGGCAAGGACCGGCGCCAGTGCTGTCGCCTTATCTATGGGAAGCCGGCACGAGCCTCGACCATCGGCCGGTTGGATCGCGTCGCATATTCACGTCGTCAGCGCCGCCGCAGCGCGTCATCGCGCTGCAATGGGCTGCCATCGATGCCGCCTTCCGGAATACGGATAGCGCCGACATGCTGGGCCGCCTTGACCGCGCTCACCTCGAATGGCTGCGCGGCGACCGCACCGAGGCCGGCCTGCGCCAGCGCGACACGCGACTCGGCAATGCCGCAGGCGCGCGCGTGCGGGTGGTTGCGCCTCCGGCCTGGGCGCCTGGCAAACCCGGGCATGCCGGCTTTCGCGCGCGCTACGGCCTGCGCCCGCACGTCGTCTGGCTGGGCACCAACGACGGTCTGCTGCATGCGTTCAATGCCGTGACCGGCGAGGAGCGCGCCGCCTATCTGCCCGGCGTGCTGTTGCCCTATGCCGCCGCCACGCCGGCGAACGACGCGCCGCTGGCGCCCGCGCCCTGCCCTCGCCCCGAAGCGCAGGATGTGACGATCCATGGCGAGTGGCGCACGGTCGTGCTGTGCGGCATCCCTGGCAGCGCCAGGACCGGCAACCCCGCAGCGGCATTCGCGCTCGACGTCTCGGATCCCGACGGTCCGATGCCCTTTGCATTGCTGTGGGAGATCGCCGCCACGGACACATTGCCACTATCCGCACGCGGCCCGGTGCGTGCCGCCGGCATTCCTGGCCAGAACGGATTGCGCTGGTACGCAGTCGTGACGCTGGCTGCCGCGACCCACGACAAGTCGGAGGCAGCGCGCTCCGGCCTTGCGCTGCTGCCATTGGACAAGCCCGCCGGGGCGGCATGGGCCGGGCAGTACGCCGTCCGCACCTTGCCATTGCCGGAACGCGACTGCCTGGGCCGGCCGGCAACCGGCAACCTGGTGGCGGCCAGCGTGCTGTCCGACATGACAGGCACGGCACGCGCTGCCTATGCGACAGACGATGCCGGCCAGCTATGGCGCTTCCCGCTCGCGGAAGCGCCTCAGCCGGGCGGTGCGCCCGCCGTGTCATGCCTCCACCGGATGCAGACGTCGGCGCAGCCGCTCATGCCCGAAGCGCCCGTGCTGCTCGGAGCGCCGACTGCGCCGGTCGTGGTCTATGGCACGGGCAACGAACTTGCAGCGGTGCCCGACCTGTCGTCCACGCGCGCCGCCACGGCGGTCCCGTTGGTGGAAGTCGCGGCGCAGGCCGCAGATGGCGGGCACATCCTGCGCGCGCCGCCTGCCGGCGCCGGCGATGCCGGCTGGCATCTGCGCCTGCCCCATGCCGGCGAACAGGTGGTGGAGGTCCAGCCGGTCTTCCCCGGCCATCTGCTGTTCGTGACGCGCACGCCCGATGGCGCGCAACGCAGCTACCTGGTGCTGGCGGCGACCGGGGAATCGGTCAGCCAGAGCGGAACCGGCGAACGCCTGCACATGGCCACCGGCCAGTTGCTGGCTCCAGGCGCCAGCGTGTTCGTGACCGTTGCCGAATTGCCCGCCGCACCGGCGCAGCCGGGACGCACCGCGCGCCAGGCTTACGAGCTGTCGCTATGGGCCGTCGATGGCAACACGGTCACGCGGGTGTCGCAAACCATGGCCAGCCGGCGCACCGGGCGCCTGCGCTGGCGCGAGATCGCCGGACCGGCACGGGAGGATTTGCCATGACTATCGCGGCGCCTGCCTCCCGGCCCCGGGCCGGGTTCAGCCTGGTCGAGCTTGCGGTTGCGCTGGCCGTTCTCGCCATCCTCGCGGCCATCGCCGTGCCCGCATGGCACGGCCACCTGATGCGGGGATGGCGGGCGCAGGCGCGTACCGCGCTGACCGAGGGAATGCTGCAACTGGAGCGCCACGCCGTCGGCGCCATGACGTTTGCCACCGAACCCGGTGCCGAAGTGGCCGCCGGGGAATGGCCACTACCCGTACCGGCCACCGGCACCGTGCGTCATGTCGTGACAGCCGCGGCATGCCCGCAGGCCGGCCTGGATACCTGTGTTGAATTGCGAGCCGTCCCGCAGCGGCCCGACCCGGAGTGCGGCGTGCTGATCCTGCGCAGCACCGGACAGTGGCTGACGCTACCCGAAGGTGAAGCCGTGCCGCGGCCGCTTCCGTCCCATTGCTGAAGGCGCGATGAACAGCCACGCTCCCCGCCGCCACCATGGCCTGACCCTGGCCGAGCTGCTCGCCGGCCTGGCCATCCTGGCACTGCTGGCGGCGGCATCCTATCCGGTGTTCGGCGGCCTGCTCGCCCGGCAACAGGTCACACTGGCGGCCGACCGGCTGGCGGCATCGCTGGCGCTGGCGCGGGCCACCGCACTGGCGCGCCGCCTCGAGGTGACGCTGCAGCCGCTGCCGGGCGAGGCCACGCTGGGCCCTGGCTGGCAACTGGTCGCGGCAGACGGCGACCCGGATCGCCGCGCGGTGCTGGCCGTGGTCGAACCGGGCATGCCCTGCCTGTGGGTGACGCTGCGCCAGACCGCCCGCGGCACGAATGTGCTGAAATTCCTGCCTGTGGGATACTCTCGTTCTGAGCAGGGCGGTTTCCAGGCCGCCACTTTCACGCTCGGCTGCCGTGGCGAGCAGCGGCAAGTCAGACTGGGCGCGCAGGGACGTATCCGACTCTGCACCCCCGGCCGCGACGCTGACTGCGATGCGACGGAGTCCTCCGGACCACCATAACCCGGCAGCCCTGTATTCCAGATCGCTGCGCCAAGGCAAACGCAACCGCCGAATGTTTTCCGATACCGACCACGCCGCCATGCAACAGGCCCTCGCGCTCGCCGCGCGGGGCATGTTCATCACCACGCCCAACCCGCGCGTCGGCTGCGTGCTCGTCAAGGATGGCCAGGTCATCGGCCAGGGGTTCACCCAGCCGGCCGGACAGGACCATGCCGAGATCCAGGCGATGAAGGACGCGCTGGCGCGCGGGCTGGACCCGGCCGGCTCCACCGCCTATGTCACGCTGGAGCCGTGCAGCCATTTCGGACGCACGCCGCCGTGCGCCGATGCGCTGGTGCGCGCGGGCGTAGCGCGCGTGGTAGCGGCCATGGAGGATCCCAACCCGTCGGTATCCGGGCGCGGCCTGCAGCGGTTGCGCGAGGCCGGCGTGGACGTGCGCTGCGGCCTGCTGGAGAAGGAAGCGCGCGACCTGAATATCGGCTTCGTCTCGCGCATGACGCGCGGGCTGCCGTGGGTGCGCATCAAGGTGGCGGCATCGATGGATGGTGGCACCGCGCTGCATGACGGCACCAGCCAGTGGATCACCGGCCAGGCCGCGCGCGACGACGGCCATGCCTGGCGCGCACGTGCGTGCGCGATCCTCACCGGCATCGGCACCGTGCGCGACGACAACCCCGCGCTGACGGTGCGGGCCATCGCCACGCCGCGCCAGCCCCAGCGGGTGCTGGTCGATTCGCGGCTGGAGGTCCCGCTGGACGCGCAGATCCTGACGCCGGACACCGGCCAGTTCGCCAAGCCGGTGCTGGTGTTCTGCGCGGTGGAGGACCGCGAACGCCAGCGCGCACTGGAAGGCCGCGGCGCCGAAGTCGTGGTCCTGCCCAACCCGCACGGCAAGGTCGAGTTGCGCCGAATGCTGGAAGAACTCGGCCGGCGCGGCATCAATGAGCTGCACGTGGAAGCCGGCTTCAAGCTCAACGGTTCGCTGGTGCGCGAGCATTGCGCCGACGAGCTGCTGATCTACCTCGCACCCAAGCTGCTGGGCGATGCCCAGGGCATGTTCAACCTGCCGCCGCTGGCGCGGCTGCAGGACGCCGCACAGTTCCGCTGGCATGAGATCCGGCAGATCGGCGACGACCTGCGCCTGATTGCCCGGCGCAACGACGCGTAGCGCGCCACCCATCGGCACCGCGTATCCAGATTCCAAATACCCAAAGCAGAAGACACCACCATGTTTACAGGCATTGTCGCGGCAGTCGGCCGCATTGATTCCGTAACCCCGCTGGGCGCCGCCGATGCCGGCGTGCGCTTGCATATCGCCGCGGGCGGGCTGGACCTGTCGGACGTCATCATCGGCGACAGCATTGCCATCCAGGGCGCCTGCATGACCGTGATCGCCATGGCGCCCGACAGTTTCGACGTCGAGGTCTCGCGCGAGTCGCTGGACAAGACCGTGGGGCTGGAGAGCACCGGCCGCGTCAACCTGGAAAAGGCACTGCGCCTGGCCGACCGCCTGGGCGGCCACCTGGTGTCCGGGCACGTCGACGGCCTGGGCGAAGTCGTGCACTTCGCGCCGGTGGGCGAATCGCATGAACTGCGCATCCGCGCCCCGCGCGAGCTGGCACGCTACCTGGCCTACAAGGGCTCGGTCGTGGTCAACGGGGTGTCGCTGACCGTCAACCGCGTCAATGACGAAGCCGACGGCTGCGTGTTCTCCATCAACCTGATCCCCCACACCGTGGAAGTCACCACGCTGCAGGAACTCAAGCCGGGCGCGCGCGTGAACCTGGAGATCGACCTGATCGCCCGCTATGTGGAGCGGATGCTGTCGACCGCGCAGGCCCCCGCGTAATCCCGCGGGCTACCTGCCCTCGTCAGGCACGTTATAGGTCTCGCGCAGCTTGTCGGTGAAGGGACGCAGCGCTTCCACGCAGGCGCTGCTGTTGCCGCCCTCCATCGTGGACAGGCTCCAGTTGCAGCCGCCGGCGTCCGGCGCGTGCCAGACCACATCGCCAAAGCAGGCGCCTTCGCAGGCGGCGAACTTCGACTGCTCGGCGCGTACCAGGGCACGCAGTTCGGCCTTGTTCTTGATCTGCCTCGACATGGTTGTCTCCCTTTGTTGTACAAAGTCCGCGGGCGCGATCGGGCTGCCGCCCTGATTTGAAGTCCGAGCCGCCGCTTGCCAGCGCGGCGGCATTCAGGGCGGGGCGTGCCCTTTTGTCGCGAGCATACGCTGACAAACCCCTCCTGTGGCAATTTGCTTGCACCGCCCGCCCCCTGGGAGGCGCGCCGCGCGGGGCCTGGCAGCTTTGTTGTAAGTCAGCTGGTGCCTGCAGCGCCCGAGGCCTAGAATGGTTAAGCAGCGCTTGCAGTCCATGTATGCCCACAGGCGCTCGCCACTCGTTCCCGGGCCTCCCCCCTCGACAACGTCTAGCACCGGTGACTGCTGAAGTCACTCACGGGGACCACCTGGACCTTCATGCTCCCCTGCCCGCCGCGCCGCGCGCTCGTCCGCGAGCTGGCGCTCCCGCCGTTTCTTTCAACTGCCGGCCGGATTGTTGCCCGGCACCCATGAAGGAACTCACTGTGCCCGACCCCACCGCCAGAATCCTGTATCAGCGACTTCCGGCCACGCGCCTGCTGCGTGACCGGCATCCCACTGCGCCGATGCGCGCGCGCCTGGGCTTTGTGCGCCTGGCCGCGACCCACCTGCACCGTGCCGCCACGCTGCTGATCGACTGGGACCAGGCCGTGGGCAACGGATGGCCGCGGCTGCAGCCGCCGTCCTCCCCCCTGGCGAAGACATTCCGGCGCCCAGGCGCCCGGCGTTTCGCAGGCTTTCCGTGGTCCAGCGGCAAATGGACCTGACACCAAGCGAGGCATGACCATGCTCACCCTGTTGTATTTCCGGCTGAACGACATTGCCGCGGCAAGGCGCGCGCACGCGCAGCTTGGCGAGCTGGCCGCGACTCCCGCACGCATCGACGGGCCATGGTTCTTCCAGCGCGACGACCAGCCGGCCGAAGGCCTGCCCTCGCCCCACGCGGCACAGGTCACCTATCGCAATGAAGTCGCGGCAGCCGGCATGGCCGCCGGCGCAGTGCTGGTGGCCTGGCTCGTGTTCCGCTACGGCACGCCGGTCAACGCGGCCACGGGCTTCATGGCCTACCTCGGCGGCATGGCGCTGGGCGCCGTGATCGGCCGGTGGCTGGGCAGCGTGATCGGCGCCGGGATCATGCGCGCCGGCCTGAGGCGGCAGAAGCGGCAAATGACCGCAGGCCAGCTGATGATGATCTGCGCGTGCGACCCGCACGCAAAGGGGCGGCTCTGCGAGATCGCCCAGGATGCCGGCGCCGCCGCCATCGACCCACAGGATGGCTGGCTGCCCCTGCGCGGCTGGCTGACAGACCGCCACTGGCCCGCATGGCTTGCAGGCCATGGCCAGCGCGCTGTCCCACACAGGAAACAAGCATGAGCGAGAGTTTTTTCTATCAGCATTGCCACGTTGTCGTGACACTGGCCGAGGTCACCTTCGGTAAGTGGGAATGGACCTATGCGCTGGATGCGCATGCCAGGTTCACCAAACCCAACGCCGGCTTCCTCACGCGCGAGCTCGCGCTGGCTGACGCGACCCGCGCGGCCAGGGCGCGCATCGCCAGGACCTCGCGGCTGCGCGCCGCAGGCCACGACCGCACCGCGCTGGCCGCCGCCGCATAGCCCCGGCCGAGCCAGGCGCCGGCACCCTGCCGGCAACGGGGCGGCCCATGCAGCACCGCGCTCCCCACCCGCTTCAGGCAGGCGCCGCACTTTCCGGCGCCGTCGCCTCACGCCTTGCCTGCCTTGGCGTACAATACCCGGCTTGACTGGGCAACCTGCCGGGCGTATATGGCCTGGCCGGCCCGGCCCGACGCCCCGCCTCAGTCCGGCCGCTTTCAACCGCGGCCATGTTTCCTGCCCCAGCTATTCGCCGGTTTTTCGCTCGATTCGCCCCAATTTGCCGTTCAGCACGCCATGAAAATCGCCCGTACCGAAGACATCATTGCCGACATCCGCGCCGGCCGCATGGTCATCCTCGTCGATGAGGAAGACCGCGAGAATGAAGGCGATCTGGTGCTGGCTGCCGATTTCGTCACACCGGAAGCGATCAACTTCATGGCCAAGCACGGCCGCGGGCTGATCTGCCTGACCCTGACCGCCGAGCGCTGCCGCCAGCTGGACCTGCACCCGATGGTCAGCCGCAACGGCACCCAGCACGGCACCAACTTCACCGTGTCGATCGAGGCTGCCGAGGGCGTGACCACCGGCATTTCCGCCGCCGACCGCGCCCGCACCGTGCAGGCCGCCGTCGCCCGCGACGCCAGGCCGGCCGACCTGGTCCAGCCCGGCCATATCTTCCCGCTGACGGCCCAGCCCGGCGGCGTGCTGATCCGCGCCGGCCATACCGAGGCCGGCTGCGACCTGGGCGCGCTGGCAGGCCTGACGCCGGCGGCCGTGATCTGCGAGATCATGAAGGACGACGGCACCATGGCGCGCCTGCCGGACCTGATCGAGTTCGCGCAGGAACATGACCTGAAGATCGGCACCATTGCCGACCTGATCCACTACCGCAGCCGCACCGAGAGCATTATCGAGCGTGTGGGCGAGCGCGCCATGCAGACGCCCTACGGCACCTTCCACAGCATCGCCTACCGCGACAAGCCCACCGGCCAGGCGCACCTGGCGCTGGTCAAGGGTTCGCCCGCGCCGGACCAGGAAACGCTGGTGCGCGTGCACGAGCCCTTCTCGGTGCTGGACCTGCTGGAAGTGAAGTGCACCACGCATTCCTGGAGCATTCCGGCGGCAATGAAAGCCATCGCCGAGGCCGACAGCGGCGTGATCGTGCTGCTTAACTGCGGCGACTCGGCCGACCAGCTGTTCACGCAGTTCAGCGCGCTGGACGCGCCGCAGTCGCGCCCGCGCCGCAAGCCGGACCTGCGCACCTACGGCATGGGCGCGCAGATCCTGAAGGATGTTGGCGTGGGCAGGATGCGCGTGCTGGCGTCGCCGCAGCGCATGCCCAGCATGACCGGCTTCGACCTCGAGGTCACCGGCTACCAACCCATGAACGGCCAGGCCGACTGAGCCTGCGCCACCCGGACACCCCGGCAGCGCGCACCAGCGCCGTTGCCGCCCCGAAAACTGGAGAACTGAACAATGGATCACGGCTTCTACCCCAGCAACCTCGACGGTGAAGGCCTGCGTATCGGCATCGTGCAGGCCCGCTTCAACGAGCCGGTCTGCGCCGAACTGCTCGAAGCCTGCGTGGCCGAGCTGGAAAAGCTCGGCGTCGAGGGCGAAGACACCCTGGTGGTGACCGTCCCCGGCGCGCTGGAAATCCCGCTGGCGCTGCAGAAGATGTGCGAGAGCGGCCAGTTCGACGCCCTGGTCGCCCTGGGCGCCGTGGTGCGCGGCGAGACCTACCACTTCGAGCTGGTCTCGAACGAGTCGGGCGCCGGCATCACCCGCGTCGGCCTGGACTTCAATGTGCCGATCGCCAATGGCATCCTGACCGTGGATACTGACGAGCAGGCCCACGCCCGCACGCGCGAGAAGGGCCGCGACTGCGCCCGCGCCGCGGTGGAGATGGCCAACCTGGTCGCCGCGCTCGATTCGCTGCGCGGCCAGGAAGATGAAGACGAGGACGACGATGAGTGATACGTCGAACACCCCCGACAACGACGGCGGCAAGACAGCCGGCGGCAAGCCCGCCGCGGCCCGCACCGAGGCCAAGGCACCGCCCAAGAGCGCGCGCCGCCGCTCGCGCGAGCTGGCTCTGCAAGGGCTGTATCAGTGGCTGCTGAACCGTAATGACATCGGGGCGATCCAGGCTCACCTGCATGATGCGCAAGGTTTCAACAAGGCCGACCGCGAGCACTTCGACGCGCTCCTCAACGGCGCCGTACGCGAGGAAGCCCGCCTGACCGCCGCCTTCGAGCCGTTCCTGGACCGCAAGGTCGAAGAACTGTCGCCGGTCGAGCGCGCCGCCCTGCTGGTCGGCAGCTATGAGCTGGTGCACTGCCTCGACATCCCGTACAAGGTCGTGATCAACGAAGCCGTCGAGCTGACCAAGACCTTTGGCGGCGTCGAGGGCTACAAGTACGTCAACGGCGTACTGGACAAGCTTGCCGCCCAGGTGCGCGCGGCCGAGGTCGCGGCGCGCCGCTGAGTTGCCAGCTGAGCCGCCCGCGGGCCGGCCCACGCCATCACGGCTGGCTTGCGCCGGCAGTGATGAAGACGACACCCGCCCCGGCGGGTGTTTTCATTCCTACCTATCCTCTTGCTGAACGGGCCCCGGGCCCGTCCCGGACCACCATGGACATGCAGCACCTGGCCACCGCCTCCCGCCTCGCCAATATCGAAGCCTTCCACGTGATGGAACTGGCCAAGCAGGCCGCCGCGCTGGAACGCGCCGGCCGCCATATCGTGCACATGGGTATCGGCGAGCCGGACTTTACCGCCGCCGCGCCGGTGGTGCGCGCGGCCGAAGCCGCCATGCGCCGCGGCGTGACCCAGTACACCGGTGCGCTCGGCATCCATCCGCTGCGCGAGGCCATCGCGGGCTATTACAAGACGGCCTACGGGCTGGATATCCCGGCCCGGCGCGTGATCGTCACGGCCGGCGCCTCGGGCGCGCTGCTGCTGGCGTGCGCGGTGCTGGTCGAGATCGGCGCCGAGGTGCTGATGCCCGACCCCAGCTACCCCTGCAACCGGCACTTCGTCGCCGCCTTCGACGGCGCCGCACGCATGATCCCGAGCGGCCCGGCCGAGCGCTTCCAGCTGACCGCCGCGCAGGTCGAGGCCAACTGGGGCGAGCAGACCCGCGGCGTGCTGCTGGCATCGCCTTCCAACCCCACCGGCACCTCGATCCTGCCCGACGAGCTCGCCCGCATCCTGCAGGCCGTGCGCGCGCGCAACGGCTTTGCCATCCTCGACGAGATCTACCAGGGCCTGTCCTATGACGCGCCGCCGGTCTCGGCACTGAGCCTGGACGAGAACGTGGTCACGGTGAACAGCTTCTCCAAGTACTTCAACATGACGGGCTGGCGCCTGGGCTGGCTGGTGGTGCCGGAGGCGCTGGTGGAAGCCTTCGAGAAGGTCGCGCAGAACCTGTTCATCTGCGCGTCTGCCGTGGCGCAGTACGCCGCGCTGGCCTGCTTCACCCCCGAGGCCCTGGCGATCTACGACGAACGCAAGGCCGAGTTCCGCCGCCGCCGCGACCTGATCGTGCCGGCACTGGAGTCCCTTGGCCTGCGCGTGCCGGTGCGCCCCGACGGCGCCTTCTATGTCTACGCCGACTGCCGCGGCGTCAACCACCCCGCCGCCGGCGATGCCGACCGGCTGACGCAGGCGATGCTGCACGATGCGGGCGTGGTCATGGTGCCGGGGCAGGATTTCGGCCCGCATACGGCGAAGGACTACATCCGGATCTCGTACGCGACCTCGCGCGAGAATATCGAGGAGGCGATGGCGCGCCTCGGCAAGCTGTTCCGCTGACCGGCCTCTGCCGCGGCTGAAGCAGGCAAAAGAAAAGCACCCCGCGGGGTGCTTTTCTGATTGGCGGTACCGTTGCGCGCTCAGGCGTTGTGCGGACCGTTGTTCGCTTCCAGCTTCTCGGTCGGGGCCAGCTGCTCGGCCGGGGCCTTGACCTCGACCGGCTTGTCGGCGTTGGCGGGCGCGTTGCGCACGCCCAGCAGCTGGCGCAGGCGGGCACGCTCGGCCAGCACCTTGGCGCCGTAGCCGCCATCGGTAGCCGTGGTGGCACCGACGTAGTACTTCAGGCCGCCTTCGATCGAGCCGGCGCGGGCGATGCAGTCCTTGAGCACCAGCGCGCCGATCTTGATATTGGCATACGGGTTCAGTGCCGCGGCAACGCCGCCGACGGCCTCGTACTTGTCCTGGTGGACCTTGGTCATGACCTGCATCAGGCCCTGCGCGCCCACGCCGCTTTCGGCGTACGGGTTGAAGCTGGACTCGATCGCGATCACGCCCAGGATCAGCAGCGGGTCGATGCCGACCTCGCGGCCGGTCAGGTAGGCCGCCTTCACCAGCTGCGCGGTGGCCTGCGCCGCCACGCGGTACTTGCGGGCGATATAGTCGGCGACGGCCGCCTGCTCGCGCGCGCTGCCCAGCGTGGCGGTGCTGCGGGCGTCTTGCGCCACGCGCGTGACCGGGATCCGCGCGGCGAGGTGCGCGACCGACGGCACCTTGGCGGATGCCGCCAGGGTCCATTCGTCCACGCCCGACACCGTCGGCAGGCCGGCCTTGCCAAAGGCAAGCTTGGCCGCGGCGACGTCCGCCGAATGCGGCGGCACGGCAGTGCTGGCCACGGCAGGCGCGACCGGCATGGCGGCGCCAACCAGCACCGCGGGTGCCTCGTCACCCGCCAGCAGCGCGGCCAGCGTGGTGCGCCATTCCTGGCTCAGCGACAGCGACACGGCCGAAACGACCGCGACCACGCCCAGGCTGTTCAGCGCGTACTTCAGCGTTGTGCGGCCACCGCGCAACGCGCGGCCCGCGACCGGATGCGCAAGACGGACCTGCAATGCCCGACTCACTCCGGGTACCGGCTGTCGGAGACGGACCTGCAAGGCCCGCCCGATGCCGGGAAGATGAAGGGTTTTCCAACCGCTCATGCTTACCTCCATCCGTTGCCCGCTTCGCGCGCCCGACTGCGGCACGCGCCCGATCTCAACGTACTCAAGTAAGGATGCCGCGCCGTCCAGCAGTGACGACCAAGCATCTGTTGGCAGGCGCTCCCCGTGCGCCCAACTGGAAACAGGCTACGCTCTGGGGGAGCGCACCCTGCCACGACTAAACTCACTACGCTCCGGCAAGTCGCCGGAGGCGACCGGTCGGCCCGCCTTGCTTCGGGTCCATACATCGGTCCTTGCTGGAGGGACTTTCTGGCACATTTTCTTTATGTGCACCCCTTGACACAGGGGGAAAATCCATGTTGCGACGCAACACTCCATGGAGCAAGACCGGATTGTAGGAACGGTGTTATATCCCGTCAAGAATAATAACTTCGGTTTCTACTACTTACAGTTATTTGTAACAATGATTGCCATGTCGCCACCGGATCACCCGATTGCCCGCAAACGCAGGCCTGGCCTTGGCTGGTCGCTCGGAAAAGTACGCTGTCAGCGACAAAAAACTTACAATTTGCGCGGCTTGGCTTTGATGATTTTTTTGCCGCGGCGCCGGTGAATGTGTATCGTCACCGACTTCGACGCCGCCTTGCAGAGGCTTTCCCCCAGCCCCGCACCACAACAGAATTCACTATGCAATACAAAGACTTGCGCGATTTCATCGGCCAACTCGAAGGCATGGGCGAGCTGCGGCGCAGCGCCCGGCCGGTTGCGCCCAACCTGGAAATGACCGAAGTCTGCGACCGGCTGCTGCGCGCTGGAGGCCCCGCGGTCCTTTTTGAGAAACCTTCCGGAGCCAGCACCGATGGAGGTATCTATAGCGTCCCCGTACTGGCCAATCTGTTCGGCACGACACACAGAGTCGCACTTGGCATGGGCGCCGAATCGATGGAGGACCTGCGCGACATCGGCCGGGTCTTGTCAGCATTGAAGGAACCGGAACCGCCGCGCGGCCTGCGCGAGGCCGGCAAGCTGTTCACGCTGGCCAAATCTGTGTGGGATATGGCACCAAAGCGCGTCAGCAGCCCGGCCTGCCAGGAGGTGGTGTGGGAAGGCAACGACGTCGACCTGGCGCGCCTGCCGATCCAGACCTGCTGGCCCGGCGACGCCGCGCCGCTGATCACCTGGGGCCTGGTGGTGACCAAGGGCCCGCACAAGAAGCGCCAGAACCTGGGCATCTACCGCCAGCAGGTGATCGGCCGCAACCAGGTCATCATGCGCTGGCTGGCGCACCGCGGCGGCGCGCTGGATTTCCGCGAGCATGCGCTGGCCAATCCCGGCAGGCCCTTCCCGATCGCGGTGGCGCTGGGCGCGGACCCCGCCACCATCCTGGGCGCGGTGACGCCGGTGCCCGATACGCTGTCCGAGTACCAGTTCGCCGGCCTGCTGCGCGGCAGCCGCACCGCGCTGGCCGGCTGCCTCACGCCGACGCTGTCCGAGCTGAGCGTGCCCGCGTCGGCCGAGATCGTGCTCGAAGGCCATATCCAGCCCGACCCGAACCACCCGTCCGGCTACCAGCATGCGCTGGAAGGCCCGTTCGGCGACCACACCGGCTATTACAACGAGCAGGACTGGTTCCCGGTGTTCACCATCGACCGCATCACCATGCGGCGCGACCCGATCTACCACTCCACCTACACCGGCAAGCCGCCCGATGAGCCGGCGGTGCTGGGCGTGGCGCTGAACGAGGTGTTCGTGCCGCTGCTGCAGAAGCAGTTCCCGGAGATCACCGACTTCTACCTGCCGCCCGAGGGCTGCAGCTACCGCATGGCGCTGGTGCGCATGAAGAAGCAGTACGCCGGCCATGCCAAGCGCGTGATGTTCGGCGTGTGGAGCTTCCTGCGGCAGTTCATGTATACGAAGTTCATCGTGGTGGTCGATGACGATGTCGACGTGCGCGACTGGAAGGAAGTGATCTGGGCCATCACCACCCGGGTCGACCCCAGCCGCGACACGGTGCTGGTCGACAACACGCCGATCGATTACCTGGACTTCGCCTCGCCGGTGTCGGGCCTGGGCTCCAAGATGGGCATCGACGCGACCGACAAGTGGCCGGGCGAGACCACGCGCGAATGGGGCACGCCGATCTCCATGGATGCCGCGGTCAAGGCGAAGGTCGACACCATGTGGGAAAGCCTGTTCGAGCGTCCGGCCGGCAACTGAATCTAAGGGCCGTTATCATTGCAGGCTGATGCCGGCTGCCGCCACACGAGCCCGGCATACCCATCGCCACCATCCGATGCCCGCGACAGACGGGCCCGAGGAGGAGACATGAGCACCCCCGCCCCTCTGACCGAAGGGAATCTGATGTGGACGCCGTCCGCGGCGTTCCGCGACAGCAGCCAGATCGCCGCCTTCACGCGCTGGCTGCGCGCCGAGCGCAGCCTGGCCTTTGACGACTACGACAGCCTGTGGCAGTGGTCGGTCACCGAGCTGGAAGCCTTCTGGGATGCCGTGCGCGCGTATTTCGACGTGCATTTCGACACGCCCGCCACGCAGGTGCTGGACCGCCACACCATGCCGGGCGCGCGCTGGTTCGAAGGCGCGACGCTGAACTACGTGCAGCAGGTATTCCGCCATGCCGGCATTGGCAGCGCCCGCCAGCGCGCCGCGATCCGTTACGCCGGCGAAGCGCAGCCGCTGGCCGAAGTGAGCTGGGACACCCTCGAAGCCCAGGTCGCGTCGCTGGCGCATGCGCTGCGCCAGATGGGTGTGCAGCGCGGCGACCGTGTCGCCGGCTACCTGCCCAATATCCCCGCCACCATCGTCGCCTTCCTCGCCACCGCCAGCCTCGGCGCGGTGTGGTCGGGCTGCGCGCCCGACATGGGCCAGGTGGCAGTGATCGACCGCTTCCGCCAGATCGAGCCCAAGGTGCTGATAGCAGTCGATGGCTACCGCTATGGCGGCAAGGTCTACGACCGCGCCCCGGTGGTGGCAGACCTGGTCGCCACCCTGCCCTCGCTGACCGATCTCGTGCTCGTGCCACAGGTCGGCAGCAATGCGGCGCCGCCCGCCGGCGTGCGCACCCATGCCTGGCAGGAGGTGCTGGCGCACGACGTGCCGCTGGCGATCAAGTCGGTGCCGTTCGACCACCCGCTGTGGATCGTCTATTCGTCCGGCACCACCGGCATGCCCAAGCCGATCGTGCATGGCCATGGCGGCATCGTCATCGAGCAGCTCAAGCTGATGGCCTTCCATAACAACCTGGGCCCGGACGATGTCTTCCACTGGTACAGCAGCAGCGGCTGGATCATGTGGAACGCGCAGGTGGCCGGGCTGCTGCTGGGCACCACCATCGCACTGTATGACGGCAACCCGGCTTTTCCGGATGCCGGCGTGCTGTGGCGCTTCGTCGACGATGCCGGCGTGACCATGTTCGGCGCCGGCGCGGCCTTCTTCACCAACTGCATGAAGGCGGGCATCGAGCCGGCGCGCATCGCCGACGTGTCGCGCCTGCGCGGGCTCGGCTCGACCGGCTCGCCGCTGCCGGTCGAGGCCTACGACTGGATCTACCGCCATGTGCGCGAAGACATCTGGCTGGTGCCGATGTCGGGCGGCACCGACTTTGCCGGCTCGTTCGTCGCCGGCTGCCCGCTGCTGCCGGTCTATTCCGGCGAGATGCAGTGCCGCTGCCTGGGCGCCAGGGTGGAGGCCTTCGACGACCACGGCCAGCCGCTGCTCGACGCGGTGGGCGAACTGGTCTGCACCGAGCCGATGCCGTCGATGCCGCTCTACCTGTGGGGCGACACCGACGGCAAGCGCTATCGCGACAGCTATTTCGACACCTATCCCGGCGTCTGGCGGCATGGCGACTGGATCAAGATCACAAGGCGCGGCGGCGCTGTGATCTACGGGCGCTCGGACGCCACCATCAACCGCCACGGCATCCGCATGGGCACCAGCGAGCTGTACCGCGTGGTGGAAGACCTGCCGGAGGTGCTCGACAGCATGGTGGTCGACCTGGAATACCTGGGCCGCGAATCCTATATGCCGCTGTTCGTGGTGCTGCGCGAAGGCCTGGTGCTGGATGATGCGCTGCGCGACACCCTGCGCGCGCGCATCCGCGACGCGCTGTCCTCGCGCCACGTGCCCAACGAGATCGTGCAGGTGCCCGGCGTGCCGCGCACGCTGTCGGGCAAGAAGATGGAGGTGCCGATCAAGAAGCTGCTGCTCGGCCATGCGCCGCAAGGCATCGCCAACCGCGATGCGATGGCCAACCCGGACACGCTCGACTGGTACTTCGACTACGCCGCACGCTTCCTGGCTGCGGCAAGCCGAATCGGCCACGGCGTAGCGTCAACGCCGGCGGCGGCCGCTAGAATTCCACATCCAGCTCGCTGATTTCGTCGGGTTCCTCGCGCGCCGCCGCGATCCACTCCTGCAGTTCCGGCATCGACAGGATCTGCTTGCAGTAGGCAACCGGCACGGGATCGAGCATCACGCCATAGGTGACAAAGCGCGTCACCACCGGCGCGTACATGGCGTCGGCCATGGTGCGCGTGCCGAACAGGTATGGCCCGCCGTAGCGCGTCAGGCATTCGGTCCAGATCGCCGTGACGCGATCGATGTCCGCCTGCGCACGCGACCACACCTTCATCCCGGGGAAATGCCCCTTCAGGTTCATCGGCAGCGCCGAACGCATCGCGGCGAACCCGGAATGCATCTCGCCGCAGATGGCACGGCAGTGGGCACGCGCGGCGCGGTCTTCCGGCAGCAGGCCAGCCTTGGGGTGGATTTCATTCAGGTATTCGGCGATTGCCAGCGTGTCCCACACCGTCACGCCGTGGTGGCGCAGGCACGGCACCAGGATCGACGGGGACAGCAGCAGGATTTCCGCACGCGCCGCGGCGTCGTCCGGCGGCACCAGCACTTCTTCGAATTCCAGGCCGGCAAAGCGCGCCAGCAGCCAGCCGCGCAGCGACCATGAGGAATAGGTCTTGCTGCTGATGGTGAGTGTGGTCTTGGACATCGCGCCTCCTTTACTGCTTGTTGCCGCTAATGGCCGCGCACCTATGCAGTGCATCCGGCAGGCACCAGTCTGAAGCCGCTGCGCGCAACGCGCCGCGAAGCGGCGCCATGCCCATGCGCCAGGCGCATGCCTCGCTACTTGCGCGGCATTGTCCGCCCGCTCACAGCACAATGCGCAAGGCGCGTGCCAGGCATAAACTGATGGCATGCATATTGCGGCTCGCAAGAACCAGAATAGCGGGGACCGAGCCATGCTGTACCACGCCTACCAGATCTACGCGGACATGATACTGCCGGCCTGCACGCTGGCGGAGCTGGCTGCCGCGACGCTGGCGGCAAATCCCAGGTCCGGTGGTTTCGACGCGGTGCCCCGCCTGCGTGCCGCCTGCGAGCTCATCGCACTGGTGCGGCTCACGCACCACCGGCCGGCCTTCGGCATCGACCACGCAACCGTCGGCGGCCAGCCGGTGCCGGTCACCGAGGAAGTCGTCGCGCGCACGCCGTTCTGCTCGCTGCTGCACTTCCGCCGCCACGGCATCGTCGGCCAGCCGCGCGTGCTGCTGGTGGCGCCGATGTCCGGCCACTTCGCCACGCTGCTGCGCGGCACGGTCCAGACCATGCTGGCCGACCACGACGTCTATCTCACCGACTGGCACAACCCCCGCGACATTCCGTTGCTGGCCGGGCGCTTCGGCTTCGATGAATTCGTGCAGCACCTGATCGGCTTCCTGCAGACGCTGGGCGGCGGCACGCATCTGGTGGCGATTTGCCAGCCTGCCGTGGCAGCGCTGGCGGCAGCGGCACTCATGGCCGAGGACGGGGATCCCGCCCAGCCGCCCAGCCTGACGCTGATGGCCGGCCCCATCGACGCGCGCGTCAATCCGACCAAGGTCAACGCGCTGGCCATGAGCCAACCCCTCGAATGGTTCGAGCGCACCTTGATCGGCATGGTGCCGCTGCGCTTTGCCGGCGCGATGCGGCGCGTCTACCCGGGCCACGTGCAGCTGCTGGCCTTCATGAGCATGAACCCGGAGCGGCACGAACAGGCGCTGCGCGAGCTCTACGCCCTGCGCGAGCGCGGCGAGCACGACAAGGCCGATGCCATCCGCGACTTCTACATCGAGTACTTCGCCACCATGGACCTGACCGCGGAGTTCTACCTGGAAACCGTCAGCCTGGTATTCCAGCGCTTCCTGCTGGCCCAGGGTCTGCTTGACGTGAGCGGACGCCGTGTCCGCACGCGCGCCATCCACCGCACCGCCCTGCTCACCGTGGAGGGTGAACGCGACGATATCTGCGCCATCGGCCAGACCGTGGCGGCGCAGGACCTGTGCTCCAGCCTGCGCCCCTACATGCGCATGCATCATGTGCAGACCGGGGTCGGGCACTATGGCGTGTTCAACGGCAGGCGGTGGGAGACGCAGGTGTACCCGCTGGTGCGCAACACCATCTACACCAGCAGCTAAGCCGGCAGCCGCCAGCGCGCTGGCCTGGCTTATCATGGCAGCTGCGCCGGGCGGCACGCGAACGGCGCGGCACCAACGATCAACATGCCATTGCTACCGACACAAGACTTCCAGGGCCAGCCGCTGGTCCGGATCGGCGATGCCGACACGTTCCTGCTGCTCGCCCCGCAACACGGCGGGCGGCTGGTCCGCTGGGTGCACCGCGGACAGGACATCCTCTACTGGCCGGACGCTGCCGACTGGTCCCGCCCGGCCAAGGTCCGCGGCGGCAACCCGCTGCTGTTTCCGTTTATCGGCCGGCATTTTGCCGATGGCAATCCGGGCCAGTGGCGTGACGGACAAGGGACCGTGCACACGCTGGCGCAGCATGGCTTTGCGCGCGACCTGCCCTTCGGCGTCAGCGCCATCGACGTGCAAGCCGCCATCACGATGACGCTGCGCGACAGCGATGCAACGCGCGCCGGCTACCCCTTTGCATTCGTCTTCGACGCCATCTACCGCTTGCTGCCCGACGGCCTCGAAGTCACGCTGCGCACCACTAATACCGGCACGCAGCGCCTGCCCTGCTATCCCGGCCACCATTTCTATTTCGCGCTGCCGCACGCGCAACGTGCCGCCGCGTCGCTGGCATTGCCGAGCACGGACCGCATGCGCCAGCTACCCGATGGCAGCCCCGGGCCCGCAGAGCCGGGCGAGTCGACTTACCGGCTGGACGATCCGCGCCTGCAGGACACGTTCCACGTCTTCCGCGACAGCTCGTCCGCCACGCTGGCGATGCCGGACCGCCGCGTCACGTTCGAACTCGACCTTCCCGGCAGCGCGCCATGGCATGCCGTGACGACCTGGTCCGAGACCGAGACCTCTGACTTCTATTGCGTGGAACCGTGGGTAGGCCTGCCCGATTCCATCCACCACGGCCAGGGGCTGCGCTGGATCAAGCCGGGGCAAACGGAAAGCGCGGTATGCCGGCTGCGGGTGGCTGGCTGAGTCAGTGCACCAGGCTCAGTGCTCGAAATCCAGCCCGCCGATCAGGATCGCCGGGTCAGCCTGCGATAGCGAGCGGAAGTCGATCCCGCGCGGTTCCTGCCAGGCGCGCAGCTTGGCCGGCAACGCCGCAAGGTAACGGGCAAAGCGCACCTCGCCACCCGCCGCGAACAAGCGCTGCACCTCCAACCCATCCCACGCCAGCGTGATATCCAGCGCATAAGGGTGGCGCCGCAGGTCCGGCGGACCATCCCCTGTCACGCGCAGGCGCGGCGGCCGGCCGGGGGCTTCGGCGGGTAGGGTGTGGAGTTGCACGCGCCGGTCATGCTGGCCAATCGCGGCGGCGATGCGCGGCAGGCATTCCGCTTCAAAGCGGGCGAAGTTATCTGTAGTCAAGGTAAGGGCGTTCTGACGTGGCACGTTGCGGCGTGGCCGGCATGCGGGGACCCACCACGATCCAATTACTATACGCCGCCCGGCCGCGCCCGACAGGTCATCACAAATTTAGCTTCCGCTCCGGCACCATACCGTCGCCTACCCGCGTCCAGGAACTGCCGTTACCCGTTGACTCCGCCGCAAATTTGGCACATTACTCTGCCTGCCCGCGACGATACCCTTCGCGCTCAGGCGCCCTTCCAGCTCCTCGGCAATGTCCACGACGGTGGCGCGTTGCCTGTTCTCGTGCGCTCGGCGGATCTGGCTCCTCCTTCAAGCGCGTCATTGCGCGGGCAGTCGAGGTGGTAGATGAGCAGATTCGGCGTTGTTCGAAGCATCGCTCGCGACAGCTTCCTCCTCTTCCGCCCAGTTCGAAGGCCATGAACAGCCCGCCGGCGATCGTCGTACTCTGCCCCTGAAGACTGTGTCAGGCGCGTCCATTTGCGTGCTCCTTTCGAGAAACGAGACTCCGAATCCTCCTTTTACTCCAAGGGGCTTACCTCCGCGGCGCTTCCCCAGTATCTAGGAAGTGGCCCTGGCTCATTGCCACTTCTTCGCACGACGATGCGGCATCAGAGGGTCCTCGCTACCCTCGCACGGTTCACTGCCGCGGCTTAATGTACGACAGGCACGGAGCGGGCTATGATGCGTCTGGCCAAACGTTCAGATGCACCATCACGCCGGGACAGCCCAACTCGCGTAGATAGGCCAAGGTCTTTTCCAGCCGATCAAATCGGTGCGGGCACTCACGAGTGCGCAACCACTGGAAACCATTGATGCGCACATACCAGCCTTCCGGCGCCGGCAACAGCTCGACAAACCCCACTAGACCACGCTCAAGCAAGGCTATGAATTGGCTTTCGAACAGATCGGTCAAAGTATCTCTCCTTCGCAGAAACATCGATTAGATCAAAGGAATACGCACCGATGCCTCCGAATGAGGCAGCAGCGTGATGTCCTAGAAGTATTGAGCTGGGTCACAGCAACGCGTTAACGGCCCAGATAAACGGCTGTAATCTCCTCGCGATTGTGACCCAGCTCTGCTGAAACCTGCAGTCGCGCTGAACGATCCACTGCCCGCTGTTGCTGCGTGAGCTGTGCTGAAACTGGGCCACCTGCAGCAGGAGCTGGCCAGCCAGTGAGCTGCTGGTAACGCCGCTGGGCATACTCATGCCGAAGTCCATGTAGCTTTGACACGCCAGCCTTCTTGACAGCCGAAACATAGCGACGAAGCTGATCGACATACTTGAGATCATTAGGGATCATGGAGCCTGTTCCACAGAACGCAACAGCACGCGCAAGCACTGCCCGCTGACGTTCGTCCATGACAGGTACAGCGCGTGCCCGGCCTCCCTTACACCACGATGGCTTAAGCTGAATCTCCTGCACTACATCCGCCGTCAGGCCTGCCAGCGCATATCTCGCCTGAAACTTGAGGCACTCTTCTCGACGCAGTCCAAAGGCCTGCTGCAACTCGACAGAACAACGCAGACGCACATCGGTAATCTTCTCAAGATCCCCCGAAGCAAGCACCAGTGCCTTCGAAATGTTGGTGACATACCGACGCCTGCCAATGCCTAACTCGGCATTGGTGCGTGGGACGCAATTCTGCTTGCCAACCTTCTCTGCCCACCACCGTACATGTGACATACGGTTCTTCATGGTGCCCACAGCAATGCCGGAGGTCTGCCAACGCTTGACCAGCGCGGCAACATGCTTTGGCTTCAACCCTGTAGCAGGAAGCGTCCGGAAGCCCATGTCCTTGAGATCATGAGCCACCTGCGCAAGCACTTCCCTGCGGGCCGCTCGGGTCGAATACGAGCCATCACGATTGCGCTCAACCAAGCGCATCAGGTCCACAAATATATCGATCTTCACTGGGTTCCTCACTCGGTCAATGTTAACTTTGGTCAGTGTTAACTGCGGCTGGCTAAACCAGCCCTAGCACCGGGACCCTTGGGTACGCGGTACGGGTACAGCGACCAGCCACGGCATTACCAGCCGGCCTGTGCGTCCCGTCGGGCACACACAGACGTTCTGGCGATAACATGCCGGGACTACGTGAGGCGGAGCCCTACATCCACCTTCATTGCTTTCCAAACAGGCAACCGGCGGGTTCCGTTGGGTGTCTGCTTTGAGAGTGCAGACGAACTCGCCAGATACATTCCGGCCATGCTCAGCTGTCCTGAGGAAATCAGACGGGGGAGGGCTTGGAACCCCTTATGGACGCTGCTGATACGGCCACGGCGAAAGGGCAAGAATGGACGTAGCGCCAGGGCGTGTGAAACCCCTTCGGCTACGGTTCAGGAAAATTGCAAAGGGACGGTCGGAGGCAGGGAAGCGGGAAACGCGCAGCGAAGCTGCGGAACTCTCTGTAGGCAGGGATAAGCAAATCGACTGGACGGACTTAGAGAGCCCGCCCGGATTGGCCCCAGAAAATGGACAGGTGGCGATTCAGCGACGCTTGCAGTGCCAAGCGCTGCGTCAATGACAGCACCGTATCCAATTGTGGCGCGCAGCGCCAATGTCGATGCCCAGGAAGGGCGAATAGTGCCTACAGAATAATCTGTCGAATTTGATTTGACAAGGGCCAGGGCCAGCGATCGGTGGCCTCGCCCTCGTGAAGGCGAGCTCCTTGAGTTGCTACGAACTACGCCCGTAGCACACCAGGGAGCTTCATTCGCACCGACAGGTGCCCAAAGCCATAGTAATCCCCCGAAAGACAACAGGAAACTATCGCCTTTCTAGCGATGGATGCGCGTTGGGGCAGCAGCGCTAGTCAGGAAATTTGCCATGCGCCACATTGCCCGTCACTCTCTCCTCTGAGACACATCGACTGGCGGCCGGTGGGCTGCACACAGCATGGGCTCCTCTGCGTCATACGGCGTACCACCCTTCGTGCGTGCCGCTACTCCATTGCGCCCGCGCTTCGCGATGATGCGCCACACCTCTGCTTCGCGCTTGGCTCGGCGCCGCAGGGCTATCCTGTCCTGAGCCCCAGCCTGTTGGGAGTCTCCCAAATGTAGATGAGTTCGCGCAGATGATGCCCATTGCTCTGCGCGTGCTGGCACGCGTTGTCATAAGACTGTCAGCCTTACGCAGGGCCACGCCGTCGAATGTGGCAGATGATGAAGCTCTCCGATGCCTCTTTGCCACGCTTTGCCTGCTGGCCAACCAGGCCAGATCTCGTTGCGGCGCTATGCAGCCACCGCTGATTACGCCTCAACCCGCATACCTGCTCATCAAAGTAAATCACCGGCTCAGCCAGAATCGCCTGACTGATCTGATCGAATGTCGGTGTCAGCGCGCGTGCCCGTGCTCACCGGCACATTGAACAGATCTCGCAGGACATGCACCGTCCGATCGATGGCACTTAAGTGGCTGCGCCCGCCACTTTTGAGCTGAGGGCCGTATTACGCCGCCTGGCGGCCTCCTCGATCGGGAACTGGCACGGTATAGGTCTCTCTGCTAAGGCCCTAGGCAACTTGCACTATGCTCAGTCACTTCAGCGGATCGTGGGCAGACTGGATATGCCGCCGATAAGCCGTGGCTGCCTTTCTTGCCTGAGCCCTGTGGGGGCAGTTGGTGGTCGACCCCGGTCTGTGCCCGCACCTGCAGTGGCAGTCGCTCATATGGCGGCGCTCCTCGCGTTCCGCCTCCTGTGTGCGAAGACCGTTCCGTGCGACCCAGATGAAGAAGGTCGCGATGGGCACGCCCACGACCAGGACCGCTAAGCCGATCGTCATAGCGATGCTCCAAGACTACAGTGTGAGGTATAGGGATATAGCTCCTGCCTGACCGCGTGGATGCGGCTCGACAGAAACATGGGAGATACCAGGCTGAACTCGAAGCGCAGCACCTGGTTGCGGATCCGGCGCCAATGGCACGGTAGCGCTCCCCTGCCCTGCCAGTAGGCTGTACAGGCAGCCACGCATAGCACGGCTGCCTGGTAATGGGCCAGTTGACCCTCCTGGTATTGCAGGTAGGCCGCCACCAGCCCTTGCAGCTGCAGTGCGGCAGCCTGCTGGGGAGTGGGAAGGCGAATCGGCCGCTGCGCCAGGGTGGCGCCTAGGTCGTGGTACGGCGCGGCCGTCCGGGCGAGATGGCCGGCGTGGCGTGCCGTTTGCCAGAGGACAAACATGCTGCTCATGGTGGGAGTGCGCTCCGGTTCGGAACCGGCAGGGATGCCGGCACTGACATAGCGTAGCCAATCTCACCCGAAATGTCACGATTAGTGTGTGTCCAATTAGTGTGCACCCTACCACAGTAGGGGCCATGAAAACGATCCTACGCAGTCGCTTTGGCAAGCGCATTCGTGAACTTCGGCAAGCCACCGGCCTGTCCCAGGAAGCCTTTGCCGATCATGTGGGCTTTGCCCGCACCTATATGAGCCGTATCGAGACCGGCGCTGCTAACCCGTCGCTGGATGCGATCGAAGCGCTGGCCACGGCGCTGCGGATAAGCGTGGCGGAACTTTTCAGCACGCTTTGAGCGCGATGATCCGGGTTCCCCAGCGCGCTGGCGCATCGCATCTCACCCGATATTTCAACCATATCAGGAATGCTGTATGCCAAATAAGATGATCATCAATATTGGAATAGACACCACCATCGTGGTCTATGCCTACTCAACCGCCATCCCAGGAAGGTGCCCGAGATGCAGCCCTTGCTGCCCGTGTTGGGCCAGCCATTGCCGAACTGCGCCGTGCTCGCGGCCTGACGCAAGCCATACTGGCAGAGATGATTGATCTTGTGCAGGAGGCGGTCTGCCACATTCGCGCGCCAACGCGTGTATCGGCTCCAGCAACTCAGCGACGCGCGTCACATTGAACGATAGACTTGGAAGCCCAGGCCCGGTGACAACACCGCCGTCTCCCCTTCCTGCAGCGACACTGGCTTCACGATGCCGTTAGCCATCGCCTCCGCGGCAAACTCAGCGATATTGCGCAGGCGGGCCGCCGGGATCCCCAGCGCGCTGAGGCGCAATTCGAGATCCTCCGCGGTGCCCGCCGCCACTGCGCCCGCAATCGCCCGCTTGAGCGCGGCCGGATCGAGCGAGCGCACGAAGGCAGGCAAGGCGCCCGCATCCAGCGGCGTCTCGAACAAGGCCGGATCTTGCGCAAGCCCGCCCAGCCCGAGTGCGTCAAGCAGCGCCAGCAACTGCTTCGGCGTATTCGCGCCGATCGCCAGCCAGCCATCCTGCGTGCGGAAGAAATCGGCCGACGGGCTGCCCGAATAGCCCTGGTTGCCCTGCCGCGCCGGCACGCCGCCGGTGGTCATGGCATCGCACGTCATCGGATACATCAGATGCAGGCCGGCGGTGGCCATCGAGACATCGAGCAGCATGCCCCACCCCGTGCGTTCGCTCTCGCGCACGCCGGCCAGGATGGCAAAGGCGGCCAGCATGCCGGTGGCCGAGTCGATCACCGGGAAGCCGGTCTTCATCGGCGGATCGCCCTCGGTGCCGCCCATCCAGGCCATGCCGGTGGCGGCCTGCACCACGTGGTCGTAGGCAGGCCGGCCATGCCACTGCGCCGCGCCGCGGCCAAAGCCCGAGATGCTGCAATAGACCACGCGCGGATTGCGCGCGCGCACGGCTTCATAGCCCAGCCCGAAGCGCTCGAGCACGCCCGGCCGCAGGTTGTCGACGAAGACATCGCAGCGGCCGGCCAGTTCCAGCGCGTGTTCGCGCCCTGCCTCATCCGACAGGTCGAGCGCCAGCGACGACTTGCCCGCATTGAGCGCGACAAAGGCGGCATGCCCCTTGCCCGCGCGGCGCATCACGTCGCCACCGCCGGCGCTCTCGACCTTGGTGACCCGCGCCCCCAACTGCGCCAGCAGGAAGGTGGCAAACGGCCCGGCGATCACGTGCGAGAAATCCAGCACGGTGATGCCGGCCAGCGGGGCAAAGTCCGGTTGTGGAGTGAGGGTCATGGGATAGCCTATTCGATGGTGATGCGGTTCTTGTCGATAACCTGGCGGATGCGGGTGGTCTCATCGGCCACCAGCCGCGAGAAGGCTTCAGGCGTGGGCGTCGGCGCAAGCACCGCGCCCATCTCGGCATAGCGCCGGCGCAGGCCGGGATCGCCCAGCGCCTGCATCACCGCGGCATGCAGCCGCGCCACGATCGGCGCGGGCAGATGCGGCGGCGCCCAGATGCCGCTCCATGCGTCGAGATCGAGATCCTTGCGGCCCAGCGCCTCATTCAGCGTGGGCACCTGCGGCAGCACCGCGGCGCGGCTGGCCGAGGTCACCGCCAGGGCCCGCACCTTGCCGCTGGCGATCTGCGGAATCGCCGTCGCCGCCACCGGGAAGCCGAACTGCGTGTCGCCCTTTATCAGCGATGGCACGATCTCGACCGAGCCCTTGTACGGCACATGCACCACGTCGATGCCGGTGGCCGACGCAAACGCCGCGCCCGACACATGCGCGGCCGAGCCGATCCCGCCCGAGGCGTAGTTCAGCGTGCCCGGCGCGCGCCGCGCCGCGGCGACCAGGTCGGCCACGTTCTGGTACGGCGAGCCGGCGCTGACCACCAGCACCGCCGGACTGACGCCGACGCGGATGATGTGGGTGAACGCCATCGGGTCGAACTTCGCGCCGGGCTGCAGCAGCTTCTGCGTGACATGGGTCGAGGCACCCAGCATCAGCGTGTAGCCATCCGCCGGCTGCTGCGCGACAAACTCCGCGGCCAGGATGCCGCCTGCACCGACCTTGTTCTCGACCACCACCGGCTGGCCAAGCTCTCGCGCCAGCAACTCAGCCAGCTTGCGGGTCTGGATATCCGGACCGCCGCCGGCGGCGTAGGGCACCACCAGCCGGATCGGGCGGTTGGGATAGGGACTGGCCGCACCGGCCCTGCCCAGCGCGGCAGCGGCCGGCAGCGCCAGCAGGGACTTCAGCAGCAGGCGGCGCCCGACGTTGGCATGCATCGCATGTCTCCTCCATGGTTTGCCCCGATTGTCCGGCGCCGGGCCATTCGAAACAATTATCCAGTCTTGATGGAACCATCACGTTTTGTTATGAGTCCCGCCTCCCCTACGCGCGCCAGCGCCGCCACGCCGTCTCCCAACCGGATTGACCGGCTGCGCATCCGGCACCTGCGCCTGCTCGACCTGGTGGCGCGCAGCGGCTCGCTGACCGCGGCCGGCGAAGCGCTGCATATCAGCCAGCCCGCCGTCACCAAGATGCTGCAGGAACTCGAGTACGCCTTCGGCTGCAGGCTGATCGAACGCACCACGCGCGGCGGACGGCTGAGTGCCGCGGGCGAACGCGCGCTGGAGCGGCTGCGCGTGGTGCTGGGCGTGATCGACGCCGCCGGCGAGGCGCTGCAGGCGCGCCCGGAAGTGCCGCTGGTCCGGCTGGGCATGCTGCCGCTGGTGGGCGTGGACGTGCTGCCGCAGGCGGTCGCGCTGCTGCGGGCCCAGGACGCGCTGCCGCGGCTGGCAGTGCGCGAACATAGCGTCGGCGGCCTGACCGCAATGCTCTGCGAAGGCGAACTCGACTGCATCGTGGGCCGGCTGCAGAAAGACGACACCGACCAGCTCAAGGCCAGGGTCCACATCACCCCGCTGCGCGATGAATACCTGGCCGTGGTCTGCGCCCCCGCCCACGCGCTGGCGCGGCGCCGCGAGGTCGCGCTGGCGGACCTGCATGAAGGTCCCTGGATCCTGCCGCCGCGCGGCACACACACGCGCGACGTGTTCGAGCAGCCATTCCTCGACGCCGGCCAGCTGCCGCCCGTTCCGCATATCGAATCGGCCTCGTTCCACAGCAACCTGGCCATGACCGCCGCGGGCGGCTTCCTGACGGTGGCGCCGGCCACGGCGCTGGCCCACTACCAGGCCATGTCGATGGTGCGGGAAGTGCGGCTGCGCACCCCGATTGCATCGGGCCGGCTGGTCTTCATCACCCCGGCGCAGATCGAGGCGCCGCCCGCCGTGATCCGGTTGCGCGAAGCCCTCGAAGCGGTGACAAGGCAGGACACCGGCGCACCGCCGGCACGCGCGCGGCGCCGCTGACAGGTCACGGTCTGGCTGCCGCACTACACTGGCAATGGATGCACCGCCATTTCCGGCCCCAGGGAACCGGCCGCCTTTCCACGGCCCCAGCCAGTGCTGACCACCCGATGAACCGCCTCAGGTACGCAGTAAGCCTGTCCTATGAAGTCATGGATCCCATGGCGGACTTCCTGCTCAATATCGAAGCCGCCCGCACGCCCCGGCAGTCCGTCGTCTCGGAGCAGCTGACGCTGCCGCCCGGCCTCGAGACCGCCCGCTACACCGATCCCGTGCTGGCCAACCGGCTGCTCAGGCTGCGCGCACCCCAGGGCCCCCTCGGCATCCGCTATGAGGCGATCATCGACATCGATCACTACCTGGAAGACGGCGACAGGTTGTCAGAAGTGCCCGTTGCCGAGCTGCCCTTCGATGTCCTGCCCTACCTGGCACCAAGCCGCTACTGCGAATCCGACCGCCTGATGGAATTCGCCAGCCGCGAGTTCGGCGGCATGCTGCGGGGCTATGTGCGCGTCTACGCCATCCGCGAGTGGGTGCGCAATCATGTGCGCTTCCTGTCGCGGTCCACCAACGAACGCACCTCGGCTGCCGACACAATCGTGGAACGCACCGGCGTCTGCAGGGATTTCGCCCACCTGATGATCGCCCTGTGCCGCGCGCTGAGCATCCCGGCACGCATGTCCAGCAGCCTCGACTACGGCGCGGACGCAGACATGGGCGGGCCGGATTTCCACGCGGTGGTGGAGGTCTACCTGTCGCACCGCTGGTACCTGCTGGATCCTTCAGGCATCTCGATCCCCACCGGCCTGCTTCGCATCGGCACCGGCCGGGATGCCGCGGACATACCGTTTGCGGCCATCTTCGGCCAGGTGAGGTCGGAGCGGCCCGCGGTGGAAATCGAGCCGTTGACGGATGCGGCGGCTGGCATCGGGATGCCGTTGTTTACGGCCAAGGCGATCTCGACGTGGTAGAGGTGAAAGACTGCCCTATCGCATGCAGTGGTACTGCCACGCCCCTTCGAGTTGACGCCGGGGTCGCGCAGTGCGGCCTGCCAGAAACAGGCCACCCATTCCATGCGTCCCTTGTGTGGCATTACGCCCCCGTTTGCTGACCCAGGCCGTCCGTTCCCTGCCACCTGCGCCGCATGCGCGAACGTCGATTGCCCGATGCGCACGCACCGGATGCTGAGCGCAGCCAACACATCATCATCGTTGCAGAGAATGACGCCGACGAGCTGATGGATCTGGTTAGGCCGCATGTAGTCAAGTCAGAACACGCGGTCATTTTCGGTTTCATGGCGGCACTAGACCGAAGACTCATACCAGGTCCCCGAGGCGCCACGCCAAAGGCGCCGCCTGCAATCGTCATAATGCACGAAATGCTCGGTGTACTCCCGGATCGGCTTCTCATCGTGGCCGACTTGCTCCCATCAGGCGCAGTGCCTGGCTTTGCTTGTCGTGGCGCAGAAATGAAGCCCCTTCTCACCAACAATGTCCCGGGCCGTGTATGCCACGTCCGGCCAGCCACCCTCCCCGGCGCCGACCGCCGCAACCACATCCTTTGCCCTCTGGAACCCCGTATTGATGCTTTGCATGTTTTCGCCAATTCCGCTCGCGCCGCCCTGCGCAGATTCTGCAAAGTCTCCTGGCCGTCAAATCAGGGGCAACACCGCGCTTCACCGCAGGCGGAGCAAAATCCCGCCTCGTTTCACCCTGCTTTCGACGTGCCCAGACCTTCGCCGGCGCCACACGCTATATGTTCAATTCGCTGACTTCGGAGGCAGTCGAGGGCAAGCATCGCAGAGCGCCAGTGTGCCTTTGCGGTATGCTCGCCTTTTCGGCTTGAAATAGCCTCTTAGATACGGATATGACTACCCATGGGAGATGCGGGCGCCACACGGCCTATGGCAGTCTCGTAGACAGCGCGGATGATTCTAAGAAGGCCGACGAACAGTCGCAATGAAGGGGAGATCTACAGGATGGGTGTCATCACCATGGCGGGAGCCGTTTTTTACTTTTGGAGGTTTGCAAGCCGGCGGGCAGCAATCCTGTTGATAGCATTCCTCGCTTTCGGCTTCCTAGCATACTGGACCAATGCTGATGGTAGACGCTGCGATGGCAAGACTTGGTTCTGCGACCTCGTTCCAGAAAGTGCCAAGGTAGTAGCTGCAGCACCTCTAGAGGCTGAGCCATGCCCCGCGCAAGAGCCGATCACCACCCGAATATTCCAGAGCGATGCGGCTAACGCTGAAGTCCATCGTCAGATTCAGGCGGGCGTTTGCCAGCAGAATGCAATCGACCGGGTCGCAAAAGGCTGGAAGGCGCCATACGACTCAGAATACCAGTCATTATTTCGCAGGTGACTTTTCTGACTTGGCATGGCATCCGACGAGCGCTGGCGGTATACCAAGCCACCTACTGCCGTTCCCATCCCCTCTTCTCCAGGGACCGGAAGTGCACAAATCCACTACTCCCAGCGGGGAACAGACCGATTGCTGGCCGGCAAAGGGAAGGATCTGAGGCAATAGCCGATCGTGCGGCGAAAAGCTGCGCTCCGGAAGCTATTGGACGAGCCGCCGACGGGGCTGCTGTATGTGGACAGCGTTGAGGATGCGCCAGGCTTTTCGGGCACGCTCTGACGCTGGCGCTGGAGGGAGTGGTGGCAAAGCGCGCGGGATCGGCGTACCTGTCCGGCGAGCGATCGCCCGACTGGATGAAGATCAAGCAGCTTGGGGCGGTGCCGCCCGAGCGATTCAAGCGATAAGGCGCCGACGCGTGCGGACGCGTCGGCATGTCACCTTTGGTGTAGACGGACTGCCACTGACTGCCGGTCCGCCCAGTGACCGGCAGATGCTATGAGAAAGCAAAGGTCTATGTCAAGCTACTCGCCTACCCTCAATGCGTCGGGCCTCGGTGAGTTACTGGGGCCGTCGAGCCATCATGTTCAGCGAAAAGTACTCACCAAACGTGGCATTCGCCACTGAGGCATCCATTGCCCCCGGCACGAAGTGCGGCTCGTGGGGATATTCCTCGCACTCGACGAATCCGCTCGACTCGAGCAAGTGGCGCAGCCAGTTGGCGTTGAACCCAGTCTTATGGAAGTCGTACGGGGTCGACTGGCCACCGTAGATCAAGCCGATCCACGGACTATTGCCCGGCCTCTGAAAGTGGTCCCAGTTCTTGCTATAGATGCGTACGATGCGGTCGAGATCCGGCACCGAGATCCGCAGAATGCCGCCCGGCTGTAGAACCTCATACCAACGTTTCAGGAGGGGAATCACCTCCTCGTGCGCAAAGTGTTCCAGCACATGGCAGGCGTAAATTTCCTTGGCGCACTGATCCGGAAATCGCTTCAGCGTGCGGATGTCGTCGATGGCGTCCGCGGCGATCGTCTCCAGCGCATCCACATTGCAGAAGCCGTCCAACTTGATATTGCCGCAGCCAAGATGAAGACGATAGGGAGGTGCAAATTCCCGCAGGTGGTCCTGGAAGCGGGACTGATCACTGCCCGGAACAGGATCGGTCGGACGCAGACGCCTTATAATTCCCCTGACCGCATTCCGCTGCTCGACGGTTGTAATCCGCTTTATTAAAGCCTTCACCATACCCAGATGTCCCCCAGTCCAGATAACGGACCTGCATTGCAAGTTGAGCGAATGCAGGTTTCTCCCTGCGGGAGGGAGTATAGCAATTCCGTGAGAATCCACGCTTAGCGTCAGCCATGCCACCCTCTGCCTTGCGGAGAGATTGAGGGGAACTCGGCATCGATCTGGACGTCACCCCTGCGCCGGATAGACCATAGCCGGCGGCTCCATGAATTACGGTCGTGATGATCACCCCGAAGGCTGCAGCCACCAGCGCCAGCCTCCCAATCGACACGGCCTTGACTACCACGAGGATTGCGGCGAGCGCCAGCAGCGTCAACAAAAAGGCCTTGTTGGAAACCGGAGCAATCGCGGCAGAAACGAAACTCGTCGAAGCGGGCTACGTTGCTCTGTATCAGTGAGAAATTGACCGAGATCGCCTTAAAGTGCCCTGGCGACAATCCAGGTCGCGAGGACTCTTTGATAGACCACCGCCAAACTGAGTGGCATCAGGTACCCTTTCAGGCATGAGGCGAGGTCTCCCCAAGTAAGTGTCAACACACTCCTTCGCTGCGCAACCGCCGGATTTACATCGCCTCCCCTTGATTACAAGCCCTTCGCGGTTTTGGCCCGCTCGTCCGATTGGCACCACCTTCCGTCCGGTTCGTGTCCCTCGGCTCGCAGCTTCGCCCCACGGTTCCTCCCCACGCTCGGTCACCCTTTCGCAGTCGCGCTTCGCTTCGTTCGCTGCGTCAACTTGTGGGGCTTGCACCCACCAGAGTGCACCCATGCTGGGCGCACCAAAAAAATAGCCCCCATAAGGTGGCTAAGGTACGAGAGCACTGCTTATGCAGAACGTGCGGCCGGACTTTTCCCAAACAATAGCAATGCGATGGTCTTGTTGGGCTTCAGGAGATAGTCAGCAATCAATATCGAAAGCAACGGTGCCATGATCAGAGAAACCAGACCATTCATGAGTGGTCCAGCATTAAAATAGGCGAACTGGATCATGTAGAAGTGGATAGCGTATATTTCCAGCGTTCGTTGGCCCACGAAAGACAACAGCTTCGTGAGCTTCGGATTTGCCCCACCGGCTTCGGTGAACGCCTGCGCTCCGACGAAAAACACAGTGATCCCAACCAGTGCTGGGACAATTTGATATGCGTAACCCAGAGCCAGATAGAGCGTGTAGGTGCCGGGCGGCATTGGCAGAGAGTACGCACTTTGCAGCATCAGCCCAATCTCCAGCGGGTTCACACGAACCCACTGGTAAGCAAGCACGGGGAACGCCAAAGTACAAACCACGATGAAAGGCTTCAAAAACGCATCTGATGCCGACCGGCGAATCTCATTGTGGAATATACCGGCCACAAAGAACGGCATATGGTACGCAATCAAGCCTATGCCCAGCGCGGAATATTCAGTCCTTAGGTGAAACAGAATGGCCCAAGTCAATACAAGAACCGCCCACAATGGAATGCGGGTTACTCGTGCCAGAAAACGCCCACAGTCGGCGACACATGAGAAAACGAACAACACCCAAAGAAACCAAAGGCCATAGTCGGGCGACTTCCACAGCCTAGCCGTGTACTCGTCTAACGGGAGTTGGTGGTGCGAAAGGAAGAACCCAACACCATACCAGGCGAAGTATGGCAACAGGAGTTGCCGAGCCCTCTTTCCCATCGCCCCGCCCAACCCTTTGACGCTGAGACTGTCCCCTTTGAGCGCGTACACCATACCGCTCACGAAGAAGAACAAGGGCATATGGAACATGTATATGCCCTTAAACAGCAAGCTCTTATCGAACTCTGGCGTCGCAGACTGAGCAAGGTGCCCGGCCACGACGAGCAGTATGGCTAGCCCTTTGTACAGATCCAGAGAACCAACCCTAGCGGCGCGGGCGACAAAGGTGTCGCCCAAATTGTTGTTTTGCATCTTTGTGAGATCTTCTTTCCCGGTCCGGGAGATTGTCTCATGTTTGGCTAATAGAACTGTCCAGTCGTTGGAACCAGGCTACTCGCTGGACTGGTGAGCCAATTGGGAAGATGTAATCCCAGGAAGGTGAACTGGACATCAGGATGTGCTTCCCGGCTAATTGACGTCCCGACAGACGATCCTCGCCTTGCCCCGATGCTATTCGAGCCCGCATTCGCGGAACCGTTCGCCGATCCTGTCTAACGCCAGCTTACTCTGAGCCAGGCTCTTGCAATGCACCACTCCGTCATCCCCATAGCGGCAGAACCGTACGCTTCTGAGGTTGCGGGCGACCCAAACATCAAAGGCATTGTGCAGGGACTGATTGGCCAGCAACGGGCTTAGGACGCCGCCTTGCGGCGTGCCGCGCGTCCGCTGCTTCCAGAGCTTTCGGCCCCGTACGGCTGCATGCTGGCCTGCCAGACTCGCTTGACCTCGGGTAGCAGCAACTCTTTCCAAAAGGCCAAGGAAGCCATGGCAAAGGAACATCCTGACCAAAGGTGCGCCTGACCAAATTCTGGCTATATGACTTGCGTGCGAAAGCCACGGATGACACCAGCGACCTGAAAAAGGCGACGCCGCGGCGGCCGACTTGCTGGGGCATGCCGATGTGCGCACCACGAAGCGCCGCTGCCTGCAGCGCGGTAAACGCGCGGCGCAAACAAAGTGAATTGCGGATCGCCCGGTTGCGGAGCATGAACGGCGCCGAGAGTCGTGCTAGAATCCGCTCCCAATAAGGCAAAGCGGGCGTCGTATAATGGCTATTACCTTAGCTTCCCAAGCTAAAGACGTGGGTTCGATTCCCATCGCCCGCTCCACTTTCCACGGGATTCCGCGGACAAGATGCCGCTCTCGGATCGCACCTTCCGCAACGGCAGGGCCACCGACAAAGTCTCGGCCACCCCTCTGACTTGCCCCCAACGTCACCGCCAATGGAAGACATCTTCGCAGCCGTCTTGGGCTTGCAACCGGTGCACCGTGGGATCGTCCTGTACTCTTCTCAGCCACAGATTGCGTGACCCAAAGCTCAATTGACCGCAATCCCAGGCCTTAAGCCAATTAAAGTCTGGGATTGCGGTCTTGACTGTAAACCAGCCCGCATAGCATGTCTGCAATCACAATCTCTAAGTCTATCTAGGACTGCGATTGCACACATCATGAAGCGGAATGAACTCCCCCTGCTGGCACCCACCCGGCTTTCCGAAACGCAAATGCTGGGCGAACGCATTACGCAGCTACGGCAGGGCCTGAAGCTGCGCCAGTCAGATGTGGCTGCGCGGGCGCGCACTTTCTCGTTCCACCGCAATCCTGATCGAAAAAGGCGACCCTGGACGTACCTTGACGCAGGTACTGCGCTATGTGCATGCCATGGCGCCGGATGTTTCCCTGCAAGCCTTGCTGGCCGGCGATGTGCCGGCCATGTTCGCCTTGCATGCGCGCAAGATGCCGCAACGTGTGCGCACGGTGAGCAAGGCCGAACTGCGCGATCTCGACTTTTAAGGAGGCCGCCTTGGCATCCCGCCGCATCCCCGACCGGGTGACCGTTTTTGCCCATGTCCCCGACCCCGCCGAGGGCCAGCAACATTTCGTGCCGGCCGGGCTTCTGGACCGGAAGAAGGCCGCAGCCGGCCGTCAGACCGTGAGCTTTGCTTACGGCACAGGCTACGCCATGCCCCCGGAGGCGTTCGAGATGGACCCGCACGGCCGCGCCCGACGCATGGGGGCGCCGCGTCATCGAGGCCCGGCTGAACGATGCGCCCAACAGCCTGGATAAATTCACCTATCTGGCTTGCGTGAGTTGCGCCGCGCATAGTGGATGTGACGGGTTGCCAGCCTCCCCTGGTACGTTATCTTGCAAGCCGGGCGGAACAAGGCCATAATCTGATCTTCCCCGGCCTAGATTCTTGGGAAAACGCAATTTTTTCAATGGGTTATGGGTCAGCTGACACCCCCATCGCCCGCTCCACTTCCAGTCGAGACAAGCCGCCTTTGCCACCATTACGGTGATCTGCCCGGCGGCTTTTTTGTTGCCATGCTTCCCCAAGACCCCAGCACCGAACCGACGCCGGCTGACGACGCCGCGCCGGTAGACAGCGCCGGACAAGCGTCCGCCCCCTCTCCTGCCGATCCTGAAGGCGTTGCGCATCCGCGCCGGATCCGTTCGTTCGTGCGCCGCGCGGGGCGGACCTCGACCGGGCAGCAGCGTGCCATCGACGAAGTCGGGCCGCGCATGATGGTGCCGTACGCACCGCAGCCACTGGACTGGGAGGCAACATTTGGCCGCAAGGCGCCGTCGATCCTTGAGATCGGCTTCGGCATGGGTGAGACCACCGCGCATATCGCCGGCCTGCGGCCGCAAGACAACTTCCTGGGCTGCGAGGTGCATGAGCCCGGCGTGGGCGCGCTGCTCAAGCTGATCGACGAGCGCGGCCTGGGCAATGTGCGGATCCTCCAGCACGATGCGGTGGAGGTGATCGCGCATATGCTGACCGATGACTGCCTGGACGGCGTGCATATCTACTTCCCGGACCCCTGGCACAAGAAGCGCCACAACAAGCGCCGGCTGGTGCAGCCGCCGCTGGTGAAGGTGCTGGCCGCGCGGCTGAAGCCGGGCGGCTATATCCACTGCGCGACCGACTGGGAAGAGTACGCGCACCAGATGCTGGAAGTGCTGTCGGGCGAGCCGTTGCTGGAGAACACCTCGACCGCTGCGGACGGATTTGCCGAGCGGCCCGATTACCGGCCCGTGACCAAGTTCGAGCGGCGCGGCGTGCGCCTCGGGCATGGCGTGTGGGACGTGGTCTTTCGCAAGCGCGCCGCCTGAGCGCTGGCGACGGAGAAACAAAAAAGCGTGGCACCCGCCACGCTTTTTTGTTGCCTGCTGCAATCCCGCTCAGGCGTGCCAGGACACCAGGCCGGAGTACGCGGTCAACAGCACCACGATGCCGAAGGCGATACGGTACCAGGCAAACGGCTTGAAATCATGCGTGGCGACGAAACGCAGCAGCCAGCGCACGCACAGGAAGGCGGACAGGAAGGCAAAGACGAAGCCCACCGCGAAGATGCCGAGGTCGTCCCCGTTCAGCAGCGCGCGCGCCTTGTACAGCTCGTAGACGGTGGCGCCGAAGATCACCGGGATCGCCAGGAAGAACGAGAACTCGGTGGCCACCTGCCGTGACAGCCCGAACAGCATGCCGCCGATGATGGTGGCACCGGAGCGCGAGGTGCCCGGCACCAGCGCGAAGCATTGCGCCAGGCCGACCTTGAGGGCATCGCGCCAGTTCAGGTCATCGACCGATTCAATCCGCGGCGCGCCGGCCTTGGCGGCCTCCAGCAGCGCATTGCCCTGCGGATGCGAGACCGTGCCGCGGCGCGCGTCGCGCCATTCGGCCAGCAGGATCACCACGCCGCCGACGATAAAGGCCAGCGCCACCGAGATCGGGTTGAACAGGTGGGCCTTGATCCATTTGCCGAAGATAAAGGCCAGCACGATGGCCGGCACCGAGGCGATCACCACGTTGGCGGCAAAGCGTTGCGCGAGCGGCTCGGCGCGCAGGCCGCGCACCACGTTGCCGATGCGCGCGCGGAATTCCCAGCATACCGCCAGGATCGCGCCGAACTGGATCACGATTTCGAAGATCTTGCCCTTCTCGTCGTTGAAGTCGAGCAGCTGGCCGGCCAGGATCAGGTGGCCGGTGCTCGAGATGGGGAGAAACTCGGTCAGTCCTTCGACGATGCCGAGTATCACGGCTTTCAGGGCAAGTGCGATTTCCATGCGGAACGGAGAAACGTGGTCATGGGCGTTGCCCGGCATGCGCGCCGGACCGCCTGGATTGTTGTATGAGCGCCCCGGTCACGGGCGGTTGATCTTGACGTTGATGCCGTCTGGCAAAACGGTGATTGTACCGGGTGCCACATTCGTGCCGGCAACCCGCAGCTGGTCTTCGCGGAAGGTATAGAGCGGATAGTCCTGCAGCAGCTGCTCGGCCAGGATGCCGCCCAGCGCGTTGAGCTGGCGCGAAAACTGCGCGGGCATGCCCTGCACGTCGAAGCGCTGCACCTCGGGGTCCTGCAGCACCACCGAGCGCGTGGGTTCGTCATAGCGCAGGCCGCTGTCCAGCGCAAAACGCCCTGACAGGGCCCGGCTGAAGAACAGCTTGTTGTCGATCATGGCGTCAAACTGCACGTTGACGCGGTTGCGCGCCGGGTCCAGCGTCAGCTGCGGGTTGGTCAGCTGGATGTCGAACAACTCCATATAGCGCTTGTTGAACGGAAACTTGCGCTCCAGCGCCGCCTGCAGCTGGCTTTGCGAGAAGGTGTATTCGTTGCGGAAGGCGCCGCAGGCGGCCAGGCCCACGGCCAGCGTGGCCGCGGCTGCCGCGGCAAGCCAGCGCCGTCGGGAAGTCCGGATCATATTGCCTCCGATTGCGGGATAGTCAGGTGGCGTACCAGGCGTCATGCGAGCGGACCGGGCCGCCCGGGCCCGGCCTGCGGCGCGGTCAGGATTTCCAGCCGGGTCAGCAAGTGCAGCGCGGCTTCGCGCGAATCGCCGCACATCTCGGCCGACGGCTTCAGGCCGCCGCAGAACGCAGGCCGGTCCGGGCTGCCGAATACCGCGCAGCGCATATCCGGCAGCAGCTGCGCGCACGGCTCGCCCGCCGGCTTGCCGGCGGGCATGCCGGGTAGCGGCGAGGCAATCGACGGGGCGATGCAGCAGGCGCCGCAGCCCGCGCGACAGGAAAGGTCTGACCGACAGCTCATGACGATGGTTCAGGATGTGCAATGGACAGCCGCAAAGCGGCCGGCACAAAACGGACATTGTGCCCGAAGGGCCGCTGTCGTCCTGTAAGAATAGGAAAACGCCGTAAGCCGCGCCCGGGCGCCGCCGGAGAAAGCGCACAACAAGCCACACGTAGCAAATCAGCCTCAGTGCCGCCTCAGTGTGTTCCCGAGGGTCGCCGGCCTGCGCTTGACCCCCTCATGGCGCTCATCTACATTACTGACCCACAAGTTATTAACTTTCCGAGCCGCCCCCACGTGCCCCGCAGTACCCGCAAGACATCCGTGAAAACACCCGCCGATCCGCACAAGGAAGCCGACACCCCGCGCTGGAGCCGGCGCAAGGCCGCCCGCCCGCAAGAGCTGGTGGCGGCCGCGCTCGACCTCTTCGTGGAGCGCGGGTATGCGGCCACGCGGCTGGAAGACGTGGCCGCGGCGGCCGGCGTGTCCAAGGGCACGGTCTATCTTTACTTTGCCAACAAGGAAGAGCTGTTCAAGTCGGTGGTGCGCGAGAACCTGGTGCCGGCACTGGCGCGCGGCTCGGACCTGGTCGACGCCTACGACGGCAGCACGCCCGAGCTGTTGCGCGAGCTGCTGCGCGGCTGGTGGGGCCTGATCGGCGCCACGCCGGTGGCGGGGCTGACCAAGCTGATCATGGCCGAGTCGGCCAACTTCCCGGACATCGCCCGTTTCTATAACCAGGAAGTGATGATGCCGGGCGACGAGTTGTTCGCCAAGGTGCTGGCCCGTGGCGTGGCGCGCGGCGAATTCCGCGCTCTGCCGGCCAACCCCACCACGACGCTGGTCTGTGCGCCGCTGGTGTTCCTGATGCTGTGGCAGCGCGCGCTGCGCGCCACCGCCGAGAAGGACATCGACCCCGAGGCCTTCCTGGACGGCCTGCTGGACACGCTGCTGTTCGGGCTCACCACCGGCGATGCCCGCAATCGCCCGCTGCCGCCGCAGACCGGCCCCTATATCTGGGAACGCATCCGCGACGACATGCTGGCGCAACGCGCCGCCGCCATGGAAGCCGACGCCGAGCCCGATCCCCCTGCGCCGCGATCCGGCCCCTGAACATGAAGCGCAAGCCCCTGCTGATCACCGCCGCCTGCATCGCCATCGCGCTGACCGCCACGGTCGCCGTGCGCAAGGCCGGCAGCGCGCGTCAGCCGCAGGCGCCGGCCCAGGCCGCCGTCAACGTGGTGGAATTCCTGCAGACCGACCTGGTCAGCGTGGCGCGCCAGGACCTGCGGGTGTCGCTGCCGCTGTCGGGCAGCCTGCGCGCGCTGAACCAGGCCTCGGTCAAGGCCAAGGTCTCCGGCGAGGTCAAGGCGGTGCTGGTACGTGAGGGCGAGCCGGTGCGCGCCGGCCAGGTGATCGTGCGCATCGATCCCACCGAGTACGAGGCCAGGGTGGCGCAGGCGCGCGGCCAGATGCTGGCCACGCGCGGGCAGTTCGAGAACTCGCGCCAGACCTGGGAGCGCAACCGCGAGCTGGTCGGCAAAGGGTTTATCTCCAGGACCGCGTTCGACAAGTACCAGGCCGACCTGGACGTCGCCCACGCCAACCTAGACGCGGCCCAGGGCGGCCTGGCCGTGGCGCAGAAGGCGCTGGCCGACACCGTGGTCAAGGCCCCGCTCGACGGCATGGTGGCCGCGCGCACGGTGCAGCCGGGCGAGAAGGTCTCGCCGGATACGCGCCTGGTCGACGTGGTCGACCTGCGCGTGCTGGAACTGGAAGCGCCGATCCCGATGGCGGACGTGGCGCGCGCCGCGGTCGGCCAGCCGGTGGCGCTGGACGTGGAAGGCGCCGGCCGCTTCACCGGCAAGCTGGTGCGCATCAACCCGGCAGTCAGCCAGGGCACGCGCAGCATCATGGTCTATATCCGCGTCGAGAATGCAGACCAGACGCTGCGCGCCGGCATGTTCGCGCGCGGCGCGCTGGTGCTGGGCGAGCGTGCCGGCGTAGTGGCGGTGCCGTCCTCGGCGGTGCGCACGGAAGGCGAGCGCGCCTTTGTCTATGCCATCGACAAGGACACCCTGGCCGAGCGCCCGGTGCAGCTTGGCATCCGCGACGAGGCCAGCGGCATGGTGGAGATCGTCTCGGGGCTGGACGCGGGCACCGAGATCGTCCGCAACAACCTCGGCACGCTGCGCAGCGGCAGCCAGGTCAAGCGCGTCAAGGCATAAGGGCCCGCGCCATGTGGTTCACGCGCCTGTCGATCCGCAACCCGGTGCTGGCCACCATGATGATGATGGCCTTCATCGTGGTGGGGCTGTTCTCTTACCAGCGGCTGCCGGTCGACCAGTTCCCCGACATCACCTTCCCGGTGGTGGTGGTGCAGACGGAATATCCCGGCGCCGCGCCGGAGTCGGTGGAGTCCGACGTCACGCGCAAGGTCGAGGAGATCGTCAACACCATCTCCGGCATCGACGAGATCTTCTCGCATTCGTACCAGGGCACTTCGGTCGTCGTCATCAAGTTCGACCTGAGCGTCGACGTCGGCCAGGCCGCGCAGGACGTGCGCGACAAGATCGCGCTGATCCGCCCGCAGTTCCGCGACGAGGTGAAAGAGCCGCGCGTGCTGCGCTATGACCCGTCCGACGCGCCGATCTTCTATCTCTCGGTCTCCAACGCACCGGGCGCCACCCGCAGCCAGCGCGAGCTGACCACCATCGCCGACCAGATCGTGCGCAAGCGGCTGGAGACGGTGCGCGGCGTGGGCGCCATCAATATCGTGGGCGGCACCAAGCGCGAGGTCGAGATCCGCATCCGGCCGGCGCAGCTCGAGGCGCTGGGGATTGGCGTGGACCAGGTCATGAACGCCATCCGCAACGAGAACCAGGAACTGCCCGCGGGCGAGCTGCGTTCCTCGGCCACGGAAACGGTGGTGCAGATCAAGGGCCGCGTGCCCACCCCCGACGCGTTCCGCCAGATCATCGTCGCGCGCCGCGCCGGACAACCGGTCACGCTGGGCGAGATTGCCGATGTGCGCGACGGCCAGGAAGAGCAGGAAAGCCTGGCGCTGCTGGACGGCAAGCGCGCCCTGTTCCTGTCGGTGGTGAAGGCGCAGGGACAGAACACGGTCGATACCGTCGACGGCCTGGTGCGCATGACCGAGGAAACACGCAAGCTGGTGCCGGCCGGGGTGCAGCTGAACGTGGTCAACGACACCGCGCGCGGCATCCGCAGCAGCGTCAAGGAGGTGCGATCGACGCTGCTGGAAGGCGCCTTCCTGACGGTGGCGATCGTATTCCTGTTCCTGGGCTCCTGGCGCAGCACGGTGATCACCGGCCTGACGCTGCCGATCGCGCTGATCGGCACCTTCGGCGTGATGTATATGTGCGGCTTCACGCTCAACGTGATCACGCTGTTGGCGCTGTCGCTGTGCGTGGGCCTGCTGATCGACGATGCCATCGTGGTGCGCGAGAACATCGTGCGCCACAACCTGATGGGCAAGGACCACCGCAGCGCGGCGCTGGACGGCACCAACGAGATTGGGCTGGCGGTGCTGGCCACCACCTTCTCGATCGTGGCGGTGTTCCTGCCGGTGGGCTTCATGGGCGGCATCATCGGGCGCTTCTTCCACCAGTTCGGCATCACCGTGGTGGCGGCGGTGCTGATCTCGATGTTCGTCTCGTTCACGCTGGACCCGATGCTGTCGTCGGTCTGGCATGACCCGGACCTGCACGGCGCCGGCAACAAGAAGAGCTGGTACGGGCGCACGGTGGGGCGGTTGCTGGACTGGTTCTCGGCAAAGATGGACAAGCTTGGCAACGGCTACGCCGGCATGCTGGGCTGGGCGCTGAAGCACCGGCTGGCCACCGCCATCATCGCCGCGGTGACCTTCTTCGGCAGCTTTGCGCTGGTGCCGCTGATCGGCACGGAATTCGTGCCCAATGCCGACCTGGGCGAGACCCAGGTGGGATTCACCACGCCGGTCGGCACCTCGATCGAAGTCACCGAAGCCAAGGTGCGGCAGGTGGAAGCCGCGCTCAAATCGTTCCCCGAAGTGGCCTACACCTACGCCACCATCAACTCGGGCAATGCCTCGGGCCGCAACAATGCGCTGGTGTCGGTGCGCCTGACCGAGCGGCGCTCGCGCCAGCTGTCCACCGCGCAGCTCAACCCGCTGATCCGGCAGCGCCTGGCGGGCATTGCCGGCATCACGCTGACGATGGTGGGCATGCCCGACGGCGCCGGCGGCCAGAAGGCGATCCAGGTATCGATCCAGGGCGATGACCTGGACGAACTGCGGCGCCTGTCCAGGGAAGCCGGCACGCGCATGAAGGCGATCCGCGGCCTGGCCGACCTGGATTCGAGCATGAAGGACGACCGCCCCACCATCGAGGTGCGCATCCGGCGCGAGCTGGCCTCTGACCTGGGCGTGGGCGTGGCGCAGATCGGCAATGCCCTGCGCCCGCTGCTGGCCGGCGACGCCATCAGCTCATGGCGCGCGCCCGATGACGAGAACTACGACGTGCGCGTGCGCCTGCCCAGGGACGCGCGCACCGGCATGGCCGACCTGAGCGCGCTGATGATTGCCAGCAGCCAGACCAACGCCGACGGCTCGCCCAGGATGGTGCCGCTGCGCCAGATCGCCGAGCTGGTGCCGACCACCGGCGCCAACCAGATCAGCCGGCGCGACCTGAACCGCGAGGTCGAGCTGACCGCCAACGTTGCCGGGCGCTCGGCCGGCGAAGTCGCGCGCGACGTCAAGGCCGCGCTGGACGGCATGAACTGGCCGGCCGGCTACAAGTACCGCTTTGGCGGGTCGACCAAGTCGATGAACGAGTCCTTCGGCTACGCCGTGTCGGCGCTGGCGGTGATCTTCATCTACATGATCCTGGCCTCGCAGTTCGCCAGCTTCTTCCAGCCGATCGCCATCATGACCTCGCTGCCGCTGACGCTGGTCGGCGTGTTCGCGGCGCTGCTGCTGTTCCGCTCGACGCTGAACATGTTCTCGATCATCGGCTTCATCATGCTGATGGGGCTGGTGACCAAGAACGCAATCCTGCTGGTGGACTTCGCCAACCAGGCGCGCCAGGGCCATGTGGACCAGGGTGGAGTTGGCGACGGCCGCCAGCCGCTGTCGCGCGAGGCGGCGCTGGTGGAGGCCGCGCGCGTGCGGCTGCGCCCCATCCTGATGACCACGCTGGCGATGATCTTCGGCATGGTGCCGCTGGCCTTCAGCCTGGGCGAAGGCGCCGAGCAGCGCGCGCCGATGGGCCAGACCGTGATCGGCGGGATCATTACCTCGTCGATCCTGACGCTGGTGGTGGTGCCGGTGATCTATACGTATCTTGATGATTTCGGCGCCTGGCTGCGCCGGCTGTGGCAAGGCAAGCCCGCCAGCGAGCCCGCAGCGCACGCGCAGCCCGCGCCCGGCCGGCAAGCGGCACCGGATCGGCCGGCACCGGCGGAGGCCAGCGCGGAATGAGCCTGGCGGCGTCTGCAAGGTTAAAATAAAGGGTTTGATAAGACTGTCCGGCCGTGGCACCGCGCGGCCGGCGCACAGACCGACAGCGGTTGGCATTGGTAAGGAATGGCAAGATGGATCTCGAAAAAGCCCGATTCAACATGATCGAACAGCAAATCCGCCCGTGGGACGTGCTGGACCAGGAAATCCTGGACCTGCTGGCGGTAGTCAAGCGGGAGCAGTTCGTCCCGGCCGCATACGCCTCGCTGGCGTTCGTCGACATGGAGATTCCGCTGCCCGCCGGGCAGAACATGCTGGCGCCGCGCGTGGAAGCCCGCATCCTGCAGGACCTGGCCGTGCGCAAGCATGAGAACGTGCTGGAAATCGGCGCCGGCTCCGGCTACATGGCCGCCCTGCTGGCCAACCGCGCGCGCCACGTGCTGACCGTGGACATCGTGCCCGAGCTGGTCGAGCTGGCCCGCACCAACCTGGCCAACGCGGGCGTCACCAACGTCGACGTGGCCGAAGGCAACGCCGCCGACGGCTGGAGCGCCGCCGCGCCCTACGACGTGATCTGCATCTCGGGCTCGCTGCCGGCGATTCCGCAGTCGATCCTGTCGCAGGTCAAGGTGGGCGGCCGCATCGCCGCCTTCATCGGCGAACTGCCGGTAATGGAAGCGCGCCTGGTCACACGCGTGTCCGAGACCGAATACCAGGTCGTCAATCTGTTCGAAACCGCGGTCAAGCCCCTGCAGGGCGCGGCCCGGCCGTCGCAATTCCAGTTCTGAGGACAGATCCACCATGCAGGTCATCAAAGCGACCGAACTGGCCCAGTGGCTGGCCGATGCCAGCCGCGCCAGACCGGTCCTGCTCGACGTGCGTGAAGGCTGGGAGGTGCAGACCTGCGCCATGCCCGGCATCACCCACATCCCGATGCGGGACATCCCCGCGCGCGCGGCCGAACTCGACGAAGACGCCGACATCGTCTGCATCTGCCACCACGGCGCACGCAGCATGCAGGTGGCGGCCTACCTGGAGCGCCAGGGCTACGGCAAGGTCTACAACCTGACCGGCGGCGTCGACGCCTGGGCCAGCGATGTCGACCCGGCCATGCCGAAGTACTGAAGCGGCAGTCCAGCACAGCAACACCAAGAAGAATCGACTGTAGCCGCGGCCCGCGCCCGGCAACCTGGAGCTTTCATGACGTTTGCGCCCAACGCCCTGCCCGGAGTGATCCGGACACGCCTGGCGATCGCGGTTTCCCTGCTTGCCCCGCTGCTGGCCATGACGCCGGCGGCACCGGCAAGCGCGGCCGACCTGCTGCAGGTCTATCGCGATGCGCAAGCCAATGACGCGCAGTTTGCCAGCGCGCGCTCGCAGCTGCTGGCCACGCGCGAGCGGCTGCCCCAGGGCCGTGCCGGGCTGCTGCCGCAGGTGGTCGGCACCGCGGGCGCCAACCGCACCAAGCTCGACCAGACCGCTTCGCTGCCGGTCGGCGCCGGGGCCAGCGCCTCCGGCACGCGCTTCTTCAACAACAACAACTGGCAGCTGCAACTGAGCCAGCCGCTGTTCCGCTGGGACCGCTGGGAAACCTACAAGCAGGGCGAACTGGCGTCGCTGGCCGGTGAAGTCAGCTTCCACCAGGCCGAGCTCGACCTGATCACGCGCAGCGCGCAGGCCTACTTCGACGTGCTGGCGGCACAGGACAACCTCTACCTGGCACGCGCGCAGAAGAAGGCCATCTCCGAGCAGCTGGAGCAGGCCAAGCGCAATTTCGAAGTCGGCACCGCCACCATCACCGACACCAACGACGCCCAGGCCCGCTATGACCTGGCCACCTCGACCGAAATCGCCGCGCAGAGCGACCTTGAGATCAAGCGCGCCACGCTGCAGCAGATCACCGGCAAGCCCGTCGACGAAGTGCTGGGCCTGCGCCCCGAGGCACCCATCCCCGGCCCGCAGCCGCCCGACGTCAACGCCTGGGCCGCGCAGGCAGAGACCAGCAACCTGCAGGTGAACCTGGCCAGCTACAACCTGGAAACCGCCCAGCGCGAGACCAACAAGGCCAAGGCCGGCCACCTGCCCTCGGTCGACCTGGTGGCCTCGTACGGCTTCACCAACCAGACCGGCAGCGCCACGCAGGCGATCTCCACCCATTACAACGCCTCGCAGATCGGCGTGCAGCTGACCATGCCGATCTTCGCCGGCGGCCAGATCCAGTCGCGCGTGCGCGAGACCCTGGCCCTGGCCGACAAGGCCGCCAGCGACCTGGAATTCGCGCGCCGCAGCGCCGCGCAGACGGCCCGCCAGACCTACTCCGGCGTGTCCAACGGCCTGGCCCAGGTCAAGGCCCTGGAAGCCGCCGAACGCTCGGCCACCAGTGCGGTGGAATCCAACCAGCTCGGCTATGAAGTGGGCGTGCGCATCAATATCGACGTGCTCAACGCCGAAGCGCAACTGTTTTCGACCCGGCGCGACCTGGCCAAGGCCCGCTACGACACCATCATGAACGGCCTGAGGCTGAAGGCCTCCACTGGCGTGCTGCAGGAAGCCGATGTGGTGCAGATCAACACCCTGCTGACCTCTTCGCCGGGCGCGCTGTACAAGCTGCCCGCGCCCGCCCAGGCCGGCGCCAGGGCCCCGGCAAACCCGCGCGCCTCGGTCGAGCGCCGCGGCACGCGGCGCGAAGCCACGCCCGCCGGCGCACCGCGCTCCTGATCCTCCGCAGCACGACGCAAAGCAAAACGGGCCGCAACTGCGGCCCGTTTGCGTGAACGGCGTCGCACTACTTCGCCCGCGTACGCGACTCCACCTTCAGCAGCTGCCAGCGGATCGACGACGCATCCGCCGGCGGGTTCGGCACCTGGTACTCGCGCACTCGCAGCGTGTAGGCCACGCCCGGCTCAAAATCCAGCCCCTCGATCGGGCCATACCAGAGCTGCCACGGCGCCTCCGGCGATTCGCGCCAGCGGTAGCACGTCATCTTGCCCACCCCCGAGCACTCCACGCGCTGCGAATCGATATAGACCACCTTCTCCACGCCGCCGGCCTCCACGCTCGCACCGCGCCTGCCCACGCCTTCGCGCTCGACAAACTGCAGCAGGTCGCCGCCGGCGGTCTTCCAGATGATCTGCCGGCCCGTGCTGCCCGCCGACGGCTGCGTGCCGACCGTGGCAAACGGCGTCTGCATCGCCTTGAGCAACGCCGATTCCAGTTCCATGCGCGGCGGCGGGCAAGCCATGCGCGTGCCGGCGATGCGGTCGAAGCGGATGCCGGTATCGGTCTTGCCATAGCTGCCGGTAAAGCGGTTGCAGCCACTGGTACCGCTGACCGTGCCCTGCGCGGCATCGATGCCCTCATTGAACTCAAAAATGATGGGCTGGCCGTTGTCGCCGTGCGGGATATCGCGCTGCGCGCCGTCGGGCTGCTGCCAGCGCACCAGTTCCCAGCGGCTGGGGCCGGAGGGTTGGGTCTGGTTGAGGTTGGTGCCGGCGGAGGGGAGGTCAGGCGCCGGCGCGGTCGTGCAGGCCCCGAGCATGACTGCCACCAGCAAGGCGGCCGCGCTGCGGGCAGCCAGGGAGAAGGGGAACAGGCTGGTACGGCTGTGCATGAAGGACTCCTGTAACAGGCCGCTCAAGACGGCCGCATGGATGCAATCGACAGATCTGACAAAGGGCATGCCGAAAAGTGCACCCTACTGATACATCAGTTTAGCAAGGCGGTTGCGCCAAAGCGCCGGTGAAGCATCGATTGAATCACATACATTCTGTAACGTCCCAACCGGTTCGGCGGGCTAGGATGCGGAACATCAAGAAATCCCACCCTGACCATCCGATATAATTGCCTCGCCCGGCGCAGCAATGTGACCGACAGGCTCCGCTGCTCAGCAGGCGGCAACAAAATAATAAGAAGGATGGATCGGCCCGCATCCCGAGTGCACAACACTTCCTCCGGAAACCTCTCTCCATGCACTTGATGACGAGATTGCAGAGATCCCAATCGTATGGGGTCGACAAAGCTCTGTACCTGGCCGCCTGTGCCGTTCTGGCAGCGTTCCCTGCGCTGATGTTTGTCAAGCCGACGGTTAGCAACCTCTGCTACGGACTCCTGCTCGGCTGGAGCGCCATCACTCTCGTTGCCGGCGGGCGCGCGGGCCGGGCGGAATGTGGGGAGCTGCTGCGCAGGTACTGGTTCTTCATGCTGGCCATGGCGGCGTTACCGCTGGCAGTGCTGTTGCAGCAACTGCTGTCGGGGGCGGAGGAGCCGCATGTTTCTTACCTTTACCTGCGCTTTGCCTTGTTCATTCCGTTGGTTTTTGGGATGGTACGGCTTGGCAGGGGTGGGATGCGGAGCGTGCAGTGGGGTTTCGTGGTCTGTGCACTCCTTTCCGCGGCCTGGATCCACGAGGCGACAGCTGCCGGTCGCCCAGTTCACGTAGGGTCTTCCAATATCATTCCCCTTAGCAATCTTTCCATGCTGATGGGAATACTCGCCCTGATTTCAATTGGATGGGATCGGCGCAGGGACTATTTGCAATCGGGCCTGAAGCTGCTGGCCGGCTTTGCCGGCCTGTACGCCTCATACATGAGTGGCACGCGTGGCGGCTGGCTCGCCATCCCGGTGCTGGCGATCATTGCGTTGGCAGCATCTCGCAGATTGACTCGCCTACACAAGGCCGCCGCCCTCGCAGGACTGGCCGGTCTTATGACCCTCACCTGGTTCGGCAGCGCCTGGGTGCAGCAGCGCACGACAGAGGTTGTATCCGAACTGTCTCAATTTGATCACCATGTAACACTGGACACGTCGATCGGTATACGGCTACAGCTGTGGCGAGAATCGCTCCAGATGGTGCAGGCCCATCCCTGGACCGGCGTGGGGCCGGAGAACTTCGAGCGGACCCTGCAGACGCTTGCGGCGCAGCATGAGATCTCCCCACTCGCTGCCAGCATGCCGCATTCACACAACGAACTCCTGCATGCTACGGCCACACTCGGCATCCCGGGCCTATTGGCAATCCTTGCTCTGTATCTGGTACCGGCCGCCTTCTTCCTGCGCCATCTTGGCAATGCCGACCGGGGCACGCAGGTCGCCAGCGCCATGGGCCTGGCCCTGTGCTGCGGCTTCATGGTGTTCGGCCTGACCGAGGTCATGTTCGCCACGACCCTGGTCAATGCCTTCTACAGCCTGATCATGGCCGTTTGCTTTGCCTATGTGGTTGCGCGCAAGGACGCATTGCCCGCGCGGGCGGCCAGTTGAGCCAGGACTCACGACGCCACATCTGCTTCCTGACCGGTACCTTGAATGCGATGGCCGGCGCGGAGCGGATGACCGCAACGATCGCCAATGCGCTGGCCGATCTTGGCCATCGTGTCACGGTCCTGAGCCTCTGGGATGCTGCCAGCCGGTTCCCTCTGCATCCACGCGTGCGCCATGAAGCGCTGTTCGCGCAACGGCCCTCCTTCAAACGCGCCTATTTCGCCACGGTCGCCGGCATCCGCAGGCACTGCACCGCGCATCGCATCGATGTGCTGGTACAGGTCGACACCATGCTCGAACTCTTCGTGCTGCCTGCCACCCTCGGCCTGGGCCTGCACCATATCGCGTGGGAGCATTGCCATTTCGACGAGGATCTCGGCAAGCCGGCACGCAAGGTAGCACGTCGGCTGGCCGCGCAGTTCTGCCGGCAGGTGGTCGTGCTGACAGAACGGGACCGCCGCCGCTGGCTTGAGGCACTGCGGCCGCGCAGCGAGGTAGTCTGCCTGCCGAATCCGTTGCCATTTCCGATGCCGGCCGAACCCGCGCCACGCATGCAGAAGACCGTGCTGGCCATGGGCCGGCTGGTCCCGGCGAAAGGTTTCGATGTCTTGCTGCGCGCCTGGCAGAAGGTGGTGGAAGCGGAACCGGAATGGCATCTGGTCATCCACGGCGAAGGCGAAGCGCGCCCTGCCCTCACTGCACTGGTCAGCCAGCTGCAACTGCAAGGCCGGGCCAGCCTGCCGGGTATCTGCCAGGATCCGGCGCAGGCCTACGGGCGTGCATCGGTCTTCTGCCTGAGCTCGCGCTATGAGGGATTCGGGCTGGTGCTGATCGAAGCGATGGCTTTTGGCCTGCCGATCATATCGACCGATTGCGAGACCGGACCCCGCGAACTGCTTACCCCGGGGCAGGATGCTCTGGTGGTTGCCGTGGATGATGCCGATGCGCTGGCCAAGGCGCTGCTGACAGTGATCCGCCAGCCGGAACTGGCGAGCCGCCTTGGCGCCGGCGGCCGCGACAAGGCAAGCCAATTCACGCTGGAGCGGCTTGCGCTGCAGTGGGATGCCCTGGTCAAGGCACCAGGGTAGGCACCGGATCAGCCTTCCAGCGCCGGGGCCAGCGCAGCGAGGGTGCGCACGGTGGCGCCCCGATGCAGGCCTGCAAAGGTCTGCGCATGCGCGCGCATATCGGCCAGACGGGCCGGATCGGCCAGCACGCTTGCCGCGATGCGCATCAGCGCATCGGCATTGTCGACGCGCAGGCAAGCGCCCGCGGCAATCGCGTCTTCCGTCGCCTGCGCAAAGTTGAAGGTATGCGGACCGACCAGCACCGGCGTGCCGACCGCGCAGGCCTCGATCAGGTTCTGTCCCCCCAACGGCAACAGGCTGCCACCGATAAAGGCAAGATCCGACGCAGCAAAGTACATCGCCATCTCGCCCATCGAATCGCCCAGCACGATATCGGCAGTCAGCCGCGCCTGGATGCCGTCAAGATCCAGTGCACTCCGGCGCTCGACCGAGAACCCCGCACGCGCCGCCATCGCGGCGACTTCATCGAAGCGCTGCGGGTGACGGGGGATCAGCAGCAAAGCGGGACGCGGGACATCGCCCGCCAGTGATTGCCAACGGGAGAAGGCATCGAGCAACATCGGCTCCTCTCCCTCGCGTGTGCTGGCGGCTGCCAGCACCGCACGCGTGCCAATGACCTTGCGCAACTGCTCGCCCAGCGCAACGCCTGCCGGCGCCGGCTGCATATCGAACTTCAGGTTGCCGGTGATCTGCACCGCCGGCACGCCCAACGCCTGAAAGCGCTCGGCATCACCCGCCGTCTGCGCCAGCACGCCCGCAAAATCCCCATACATGACCGCCGCCGCACGCCCAAACCTCGCCGTGCGCCGGAAGCTGCGCGGCGACAGGCGCGCGTTGACCAGGAACAGCGGCACACCGGCCTTGCGCGCGCCGCGCACCAGGTTGGGCCACACCTCCGTCTCCATCAGCATGCCCGCCTGCGGCCGGAAATACCGCATGAAACACCCCACCAGCCATGGCAGGTCATACGGCAGGTAGCATTGCAGGATGCGCGGCTCCTTGCCGAACAGCTGCGCACCGGTCTGGCGGCCGGTCGGCGTCATGTGCGTCAGCAGCAGGCGGTGGTGCGGATAGGCGCCGAGCAGCGCCTCGATCAGCGGCTGCGCGGCGCGGGTCTCGCCCACCGACACGGCGTGGACCCATAGCCACGGACCTTTCCGGGGCAGGCTGCCGTATATACCCAGGCGTTCGCCGACATGCTGCAAGTAGCCCGGCTCCTTGCGCGCACGCCAGGCCAGGCGCAGCAGCGCCAGCGGCAGCACCACCACCCATAACATGCTATAGAGCAAACGCAGCATCAGGCAGCCACTCCGCGCACGCGGCAAGCCGCGTCGTAGACCTCATCGACAGACGGCACCACGCCGTCGTCACCGACATTGGCGATGCGCCCGGACCAGTAGCCCTCAGTCTTCCAGCGCCACGTGGCCGTATAGATCTCCACCGTCGGCCGGCACAACGCCGCGGCAATATGGACCAGGCCCGTATCGACCCCGATCACCACCTCGGCCCGGTTGATCAGCCCGAAACCCTGCATCACCGAGAATCGCGGCAACACCCTCGCCTGCGGCACACCGGCAGCGATCTCTTCGGCAGCCTGGCGTTCCTTGTCATTGCCCCACGGCAGCAACATCACCAGCCCCTCATCCGCCAGCCGCCTGCCCAGCGCATGCCAGTTCTGCACCGCCCATTTCTTGCGCGCGCCAGCGGTCGCATGGAAGCACACGGCATAGCGCGCAGGCAGATCGCCCCACAGCGGATCGTCCACATGCAGCGACTGCGCGGCAGGCCCGAAAAACTGCGGCGGCTCCGCCGGCACAAGCCCGGTCAGCGCAGCGCCCAGCAAGCGCGAGCGCCGCACCGAATGCGTCTGGCGCGGCACCCGCACAGGATCGGTGTATAGCAGCCGCGCCGCCGGCTCATAGCCGGAGCCCTCCGTGGCATTGCCCAGCCCGATAATCGGCGCACCGGGCGCCCGCGCGGCCACGCGCGCGACCACTGCGGTCTTGAGCAAACCCTGGCTCTCGATCACCGCGTCATAGCGCTCCTGGCGCAGCGCGTCACGCACCTCGCCCACCTCGCGCCAGGTGCCCCCCTGCAGGACGCGCTTGCGCCAGCGCCGCAGCGCAAACGGGATTACCCGGCGCACCTCCGGCAGCAGCCGGACAAGCTCGACATAGCCCTCTTCCACCACCCAGTCGATCTCGGCACCCGGCCAGCGCGCCCGCAGATCATGCACCAGCGGCATGTTGTGCACCACGTCACCGAGCGACGACACCTTTACCAGCAGGATGCGCGGCCGTTCCGGCAGTATGAAAGGCACCGCGGCCGGCGTGGGCTGCGCCACACCGGCCGCGTCCGATGATGCCGCCGGCACCGTCGCGCGCTCAGAACGGGAGCTGAGCATCCGGCTTCTCTGCCAGGATCACGCGCTTGAACTCCGCCTGGATACGCGCCAGCGCGGCGTCGTTATCCGCCTCGAAACGCATCACCACCACCGGGGTGGTGTTGGACGGGCGTGCCAGGCCGAAGCCATCGGCATACTCCACGCGCACGCCATCGATGGTGATCACCTCACGCGCCCCTTCGAACTTCGCGTTCGCCTTGATCTGGTCCAGCAGCGTGAACGGCTCACCCTCGGCACACTTGAGCTGCAGTTCCGGCGTGTTGTTGGCATTCGGCAGCGCGTTCAGCACCGCGCTCGGATCCGCGTGGCGCGACAGGATCTCCAGCAGGCGCGCGCCCGTGTACAGGCCATCGTCAAAACCGTACCAGCGATCCTTGAAGAACACGTGGCCGCTCATCTCGCCCGCGATCGGCGCGCCCGTTTCCTTCAGCTTGGCCTTGACCAGCGAATGGCCGGTCTTCCACATCAGCGGCTCACCGCCGTGCTCGCGGATCCAGGGGGCCAGTTTGCCGGTGCATTTCACGTCGTAAATAACCTGGGCGCCCGGGTTGCGCGACAGGATCTCTTCAGCGAACAGCATCAGTTGCCTGTCCGGGAAAATCACCTGACCGTCCTTGGTCACCACGCCAAGGCGGTCGCCGTCACCGTCGAAGGCCAGGCCAAGCTCGCAGTCCGTCTCGCGCAGGGCCTTCATCAGATCCTGCAGATTCTCGATATGGGCAGGATCAGGGTGATGGTTCGGGAAGTTGCCGTCCACGTCGCAGAACAGTTCAGTCACCTCACAGCCCAGGCCACGGAACAGGTCACCCACGAAGGCGCCGGCCACGCCGTTGCCGGCATCCAGGGCAACCTTCATCGGACGGGCCAGCTTGACGTCGCTGATGATGCGGTCGAGGTACCTTTGGCGCACATCGACTTGCTTGTAGGTGCCGGCACCGCTGCTGAACTGGCCGGCTTCGATCCGCTGGCGCAGCGCCTGGATCTGCTCGCCATAGATCGCCTTGCCGGCCAGCACCATCTTGAAACCGTTGTAGTCCGGCGGGTTGTGGCTGCCGGTGACCATGATGCCGGAGGTCGGGCGGACGCCGTCGATCTCGATGTTGGTGGCGAAGTAGACCATCGGGGTGGCGACCAGGCCGATGTCGATCACGTCCAGGCCGGCGGCGCGCAGGCCTTCTACCAGGCCGGAGATTAGGTCGGGGCCGGAGAGGCGGCCGTCGCGGCCGACGGCTACGGTTTTTTCGCCGAGTTCAGCCGCGGCGGAGCCGAAGGAGAGACCGATGAAGCGCGCAGCTTCACGCGTCAGCGTCTTGCCAACGACGCCGCGAATGTCATAGGCCTTGAAAATCGATGGATCAATTTGCATGAGCGTTACGATAGTTGGATGCGTGTTTACGACAGGAGAGCGCCGATGCCGCCAATGTGTGCAAAGCAGCATTGTGCCGGATTGTGCAAGCGCAGTAACCGTCCAGATTGAAGACGTACACTGGATTGCGACGCCGAGGCACGCACAATGCACCAATGTGCACATATCGGGCCCATGGATAGGGAGGCAGTTATAATCATGCGCCCCGATTGCAGAATTCCCTCGGCCAGGTCGGTAGTGAAGCGCAGATTTGTGCACGTTCATCCACCCGAGCTAACCATCATACCTTTGCTTAACCAGCCGATGGCTGGGGAAAAACTGGTTGCAGTTGCAAGATTTTGTAAATCTGTACAGTGACAAACTCGCGTAGAGGGTTGACGTGTGGCTAGATTCACCAATGACGAAAACCAATAGTATTTCCCGCTCGGCACCAGCCGTTCGCGCGCGAGGATCCGAGATCATCCGTCGTGCCAGCCGGATGGTGGCCTGGGCTCTGTTAGGCCTGATATTTCTCGGCCTCGGCATGTTTGCAGTTGAAGTACTACGCCAAACTGGAATTGTCACAGGGCTGTTTACGCGCACGCTGGGCTGGTCTGCGGCTGCATACGTCGGTGCGTTCGTGCTTATGCTCAGGTCGCTGCATTTGCCGCCTGTCGAGGGCAACAGCCTTGTCGGGCTGTCCGTGACATTGGCTTTTGTAGCCCTGCTGCTGTGTTTCGCCGTTATGCGAATGGAGTATTCGCGCGTAGCGTTGTTACTCACCTATTTTGGCACGCTAGTGTGGACGTGGTTCGGGTACCGGTTGTTTGTCAGGAACTATGTACCCGTGTTTGGATACTCCGATCCCGCGACGCTCGCGCAACTCGAACAGATCGTGAACATGCCCGGTGCAGCCCTGCCGAGTCCGCACCGGCTCGAGCATATCCGGTCCCTGGAGGAAGCCACCGGGTGTGACGCATTGATGGTCGATCGGCACGCCATGACCGATCCGGAACGCACTCGCACACTGTCGCAGCTGAAGTTGACACATGTCCGCATGTATTCCGTCGAACGAATCGGCGAGATGCTGACTGGGCGGGTGGGACTCGCGCATATCGATGAGAATTTCCTTGACGACTACGCTAAGCACTATTTTTACGGCTTCCTGAAGCGACTCATAGACATTGTTTCCGTGGTGGCAATGGCACCGCTTGCAGTTCCAGTAGGCGCGCTGGTTGCGCTTGCCGTCCGCCTTGAGTCAAAGGGCCCGGCGGTATTCCGCCAAGTGCGTGTCGGTCTGTTTGGTCGCCCCTTTGTCATGTTGAAGTACCGCAGCATGACCACAGAGGACGATGCTCCTGCGCAGTTCGCGTCGAAGCAAGATCCTCGTGTCACCCGCGTTGGCCGGATCATCCGCAAGTATCGGCTCGACGAGATTCCGCAACTCTGGAATGTGTTGACGGGCGACATGAGCCTGATCGGGCCGCGGCCAGAACAGGTGCCCATGGTCGAGCAGTTCTCGCAGAGCATTCCCTACTATCCCTATCGCCATCTGGTTCGCCCCGGCCTTTCTGGCTGGGCGCAGGTCCAGCAGGGGTATGTAGGCACCCACGAAGAGACGGTCACAAAGCTAAGTTATGACCTGTACTACGTGAAACACTGTTCGTTTGCCTTGGACCTGCTGATTGCAGTCAAGACACTTCGAACCTTACTTACCGGATACGGCGCGCGTTGAACCCGCCCGAGCCATCCGCTCAACCGGAGTCTTTGCGTATCCTGCTGGTGACAACCGGCCTACGCATGGGTGGTGCTGAACAGCAGGTTGCCGCCCTCGCGAAAGCGTTCATCGCACGAGGTCACTGCGTCGCGCTGATCAGCCTGACTCCGGATTGCGAAGTCCCCATGCCCGACGCGGTAGAGCGCCTGATGCTCGATTTGCGCAAGACACCTCTGTCGATGGTTCATGCGCTATTGAAAGCACGACACTTTGCGTTGGAATGGCGCCCGGACATCGTGAATTCGCATATGTTCCATGCGAATATGTTTGTGCGTTTACTGTCGCGCATTTGCCGTCTAGCTCCGCTGATCTGCGCGGCGCACAGCTTTTCAGAGGGCGGCCGGCTGCGCATGCTCTGCTATCGGCTCACCGATGGCTGGTGTACGCTGACTACGCAGGTCAGCGAGGCCAGTCGCGCAGAGATGATCCGGGCGGGAGCCGTCAGGCCTGACCGTGTTTGCGTGATGTACAACGGGATCGATACGGAGAAATTCAAGCCAGACGTGGCACTACGCGAGCGCACGCGCGCGCAGCTTGGCATTGAGTCCCGCGCACGTTTGATCCTGACCACAGGACGCCTGGTCGTAGAGAAAGCGCAAGATAGCCTGATCGATGCGTTCCAACGGATGAACCGTTCACAACCTACCCGCCTTCTCATTGCAGGCGATGGGCCGCAGCGTGCAGCGTTGCAGAAGCGGATATCAAAATACGGACTGCACGATGCCGTCTCACTGCTGGGGACAAGGCACGATATTCCCGCCCTGTTAAATGCAGCTGATCTTTTCGTACTCTCTTCGCGCGTCGAGGGCATGCCGCTAGCGATTGGCGAAGCGCTGGCTTGCAGGCGCCCTGTCGTGGCCACTTCGGCGCCCGGTGTCAAGGAACTAATGGGTGACATTGGCATCATGGTGCCCATTGACGATATCGATGCACTCGCGCTCGCCATGACGCAATCGTTGGCCACTGAGGCCAGAACAGAAGACCAACGCGACATGCGCCGCCAACGAATCGTCACGCACTTCGGTATTGCCGCTGCCGCCGATCGCTGGTTATCGCTCTATCGCGAGATGCAGTACGAAGCCTCTGAGCACGCACGCTGCACAAGGTCATGCGGCGACGCATAGCTGGCAACATCGGCTGGATGTTGCTCGATCGCTGCTCGCAAGTGCTGGTGGGAATCGGCATCGTCGCGATACTTGCCCGTACCCTCGGCACCGACGGCTTTGCGGCGTTTCAATACGCCCAGTCCCTGGTACTGATCGGGGCCTCCATCGCGCTGATTTGCGGTAGCGAAGTCGTGGTTCCGCGGCTTGTAGCGCTTGGCGATCTAGCCGCACAACATCGGCTCCTCAAGCACGTATTCCGCCTGCGCCTTCTGGCCGCTTGCTGCGCCTACCTGCTGGTCTGCGGCTTTCTATGGGTATCCCGGCAAGGGGATGCCAGTTGGCAGCCGGCGTTGATCTTGGGTATCGCAATCCTGCTGCGCGAACCCGCTGGCGTCGTGATCGCGTGGACGCAGGCCCATACGCGAACCCGGCCAAGTGTGCTGATCAATCTTGCTTCCCTGGCTTTGAAAGCCGGCTCTGTTGCCACGCTTGCCGTGATGGGAATTCATGCCGTTGGCGCCTACGCCGCCGCTTTCGTTCTTGAGGCCCTGATGGCCGCTGTCTTACTTGGCACCTTCTATCGCAAATACATGCCACAGCAGGCTGTCGATTACGATGGCCAACTGACGCGTCAACTGTTCCGCGATGGATCTCTATTCTGGATCAGCTTTATGCTGATGATGGCGGCGCGCAGGGCTGATCAGCTGATACTCAGACCGCACGTACCTTCTGAAGAGTTCGCTGCCTATGCGGCCGCAATGCAGATCGTGGACAACTACACCACGTTGGCCACCATTCTCGCGGGTAGCATCGCTCCGCTCTACGTCTATGCACGGGATGCGTCCGCTGGCATTCGCAATGTACTGAAGCTGGCGGCCTTCATCACCATCGTGGGGGCTGCCGGCACCGTGCCCCTTATCCTCCTGGCGCCATGGATCGTGCATCTGTTGTATGGCGCCGCGTTTGCGGAGGCAAGCTCGCTATTGCGCCTGGCCACCCTTGCCTCGCCATTGGTGTTTGCCGATGTTGGCTTTACTATCCTGGCAATTTACCTGCGCAAGCCCCGATGGATCGCCATCAAATGGGGCCTTGCGCTTCTGGCAACAGTTGCTGTCGATCTGACCGCTATTCCCCGATTTGGCGCAAGGGGGGCCGTTCTAGGCTACACAGTTGCCAATGTCCTGGCCACGCTGGCAGGTATCTACATGTGGCTCCACGCGCGAAGGGCTCAGCCATGACCTGCGCACTGCCAATTGGAGCTTAACTAGGCACCCGCCCATCAGCCTCCATTCTACGAAGGACTCCAGGAACGCAAATTATTGCAGACCCTGAGCCAGGTACTGGCGCAGGGAAAGTCCACGGCGGCGTTGGAGAGAGGGGGAATTCAGCTTACATATGGCTCGCATTGGCACTATCGCGAGCGAAGTCTCCGTATCCATCGGATCACGACCCACGCTCGCTGCATGATCAGCAAGTGAATGCCCGTAAGCAGCAGGAATGCCACGAACAGTATGGACTCCGGCACGCCTTGCTTCCATGCAATCACGCCAATCAGACCGAGTAGAAAGTTACCGATCAGGAGGAACCACACTGCCTGCTTGCTATCAAGTCCCGCCCGCAACAGCAGGTGATGCAGGTGGGTGCGATCGGCCGCCAGCGGATTCTTACCCTGGATTGCCCGACGCAAAACCACCGCGAGCAGATCAATCAAGATCAGCCCAACCACCCAGAGCATAACGGCCGGGGGCACATGGCCAGCGGGGTTGTACTCCTTCTGAGACAGTTCCACCGAGAACCAGCTGATCCCGTAGCCCAGCAACAAGCTTCCTGCATCGCCCAGGAAAACCAACCGGCGACGCAGGGGGCTGGGCATGTTGAACAGCAGGAATCCTGCAATGGCACCACACACCAGAAGGCAGATCCGGTATGCACCCGGATTGCCAATGTCGTTTGCCAGCCACGCGAACCAGCCGAACACAATAAAGGAAAGCCCCCCTGCCAGGCCATCCATGCCATCGGTCATGTTGATGGCATTGACCACCGCGAGGACAGCAAGTAGGGTCAGCGGAATGCCCCACGCATGAAGAATGACGTCGCGCTTGTTGAGAAGATCGCCCAGCGAGTGTAGATATACCTCGCCCCACGAAGTCATCAGGATTGCCGCTGTGAACTGGAATGCCAGCTTGCTTAGTGGCGGAATGCCATTCAGATCGTCGAAGAGGCCAACCAGCGCAAGCAGCGTCAGGCCAATGTACAGCGGCGTGTACTGATCATAGCCGCGCACGAACATCGCCGTGGACACCCAGACCGCGATGAGGATCGCGATACCGCCGACCAGCGGCGTCGAGCCTTCGTGCCGCTTTCTTCCGCCGGGGTGGTCAAGCAAGCCTCCGCGGGTGGCCAGTGGGCGCAGGATCAGCACAGCGCCTGCACTCAACAAGGCCGCGATTGCAGGGAGCCAGAATAGTTCAAACATGAAAACTCAAGAGAAATCGTAGCGTCAAGGTCGGGCCGGTATTCGCGTAGAATGTCGGCTTCCCGCCCGTGTCCACGTTCAGCATTGCAGATCAGGCGAACGTGCGGCGGCAAGCGGTCATTTGACTTCACATCGTGCCGCCCCGATAGTAGGGCCTGCCCTCCGCGTTGTGCAACCGCACAACCACAGTATTGTTCATGCTCTTGCCTATTTTTCTCGTATCGCGTAATGGAGTAAAGAACACGGGCGGCGTCGAGCGCGTCGTACATCTTCTCCAGAGCGACCTCAAACGGCATGGCGCCGAAGTAACCCTGGTCGACGAAGCCAAGGTTTTACCACAGTTTCTGTGTGGCAAGCGCCTTGCGCAGTTTGCCTTTCCAATCGCGGCATCGCTGTGGCTATGGGCCAGAAGATTATCTGACGGCAAATTCGTGACCATTTCCAACTCCTCGTACACACCGCTCTATCCTGCAGAAGCAGTAATCGTTCACGGTTCCGCGGCTGGTTATATCCGGGCCCTGGCCAAGTCGGGCAACCGGTTTCTGGGGATGCGGCTTCTGGCCCGCCTCGAAGGCCTGACAATGCGATGCGCGCATCGCGTGATCTGCGTCTCGGAAGCCGTCCGCGACCTGTGCATTGGTCACCATGGGGTACCCGCAAGAAAATGCCGCGTGATCCACAACGGCATTGACGCGACCGTGTTCAATGCCGGGCAGAAATTCACGAACGGCCTCGTGCGGCTGGGCTTTGCGGGACGCCTGGAATATGGCAAGGGGTTGCCTTATCTGATCGAGATAGCGCGCTGGATCGGCACGCAACCCGACGTGCGGCTGGTCATTGCAACGACGAGCGACGTGCCGACTGCCTTGAAGAATCTCCCCGGCGTCACAATTGTCCCCGGCCTCGCGCCGGACCAGATGTCGACTTTCTACGACATGATCGACATCATGCTATTGCCCTCCCTCTTCGAAGGGTTCGAGCTTGTCACACTCGAGGCATTGGCTTCCGGCGTCAGTGTACTAGGCACCCGGGTGGGCGCCTGCGATGTATTCCTGCGGCAAGGCGTGCCCTGGGTCAGCGAACTGCCGACAGACGCCGGTGATTTCGTCAGGCAAGCTGCGTCGATTTTTGAGCGTCTGCGACGCAATAGCGACCCCGCTTGCATGCACGCATTCATTGAAGAATCCTTCTCCATCGAGCGCTTCTGCAAGCAGATTCGCGCACAACTGCAATTGCGAGATTCGTGAACGTTCTGCTGATATCACCCAATGGGCTTCAGGAGCTTTCCGGAGGCGGCCTCTATCTCCGCTCGCTGGCCCAGGCGCTTTGCGCCGCCCAAGGCGTCGACCAGCTGACCGTCATCAGCAAGGACATGGGCAATGGGGAAATATTCGAGTTCCCTGCCCACTGCAAACGCATTTACCTGAAGAAGAACACGCTCCGGGATGTGGCGGCACGCGTGCGACTGTGCCCCACCTACTTGATGACTTACCGCTCCCTGCTGATGCGGGAAGCGCGCGCCGCGGACGTCACGCTGTTCCACAATTCCCGCCTCGGAAGGCTCATGTCCGACATTCGCAAAAAAGTGCCCGGGAGGACATACGGGATACTGAGCGACAACGTGGAAGCCGAACTGAAGCGCCAGCACAGTGGGGGAAATATGTTACGGCAAGTAAGTAATGCGTTGGACACGCGGCTTATTCGCCACGCGGAGGCCCCGTGCCGCTCCGCGGACTTCATGACCTTTATCACTGAGGCCGACCGCACGCTGTTCGACAGCCATTACGGCATGCCCGCGCGCACAGGCATATTGCCCATCTCGCTGTCTCGTGGCGAGCCCGACGCGCAACGCCTGGCGGATTCCGCCGCCCATCCCCAGATTCTGTTCACCGCCCATTTCGGCTTTGCACCAAATCAGACCGCCTTGCATCACTTCGCCGAAGTGGCAAAGGCGTTCAAGGAAAGCGCCGATACGCCCGTGCAGTTCGTCGTTGCGGGCGCCCGTGCGGCGGAAATGGCCGCACCCTACCCCTGCCTGCAGGTCATCGACAATCCCGATCCCGACCGGATGTCCGCCGCCTTTGCCTCCGCCGCGGTTTACCTGGCACCGGTCAGTTGGGGCAGCGGCATGAAGACCAAGGTCGCCGAGGCGTTGTCGTATGGCATCCCGGTGATCTGCATGCCAAACGCCGCGGTAGGCTATGAAGCCATGCTCTCCGACGAGCGATATCGCGAAGCCATTAGCGTCGTTGAAAATGTGCCACAGATGGCACGCACACTTCACAGAATTTTACAAACCCCCGATCAGGGCTCCCTCCGGAATGCTGCGTCTGCAGCATTCGATGCCTTATACTCGCAGGCGTCGCAGACTCGGCGGCTGGAACTGCTACTCCTTGCAAAATGATCAAATCGAGCGCGAAAAGACTGGTTAGCATCATTACTCCTGTGCATAACGATGGGAAGTATATTCGTGCGACCGCCATTTCGATTCTGCAGCAGAGCCTCACCGACTTCGAATGGATTTTGGTCGATGATGGCTCGAATGGCGAAACGGCAGTCGTGCTCGCCCGTCTTGCCGCATCTGACGCGCGCATTCGAATCATTACAAATCCGGTGGCATACGGTCCCGCACGCGCGCGCAATATCGGTATCGCGGCCGCATCTGGAGAATATGTCGCATTTCTCGATGCTGATGACATCTGGGATGCAAATAAACTTGAACAGCAGGTCACGTTTATGCGCAACCATGACCTGGATTTCAGCTATCACGACTATATTCCGTTTGAGGACGGCAGTGGCCGCCCATTATCGAAGATTTGCGGGCCGAACCGGCTGACGCTGTTTTCCCATAACGCACGGCGCGGCGTGGGATGCCTGGCAGTAATGCTCAAGCGGAAGATCGCCGGCGACGGCGTGTTTCCGGCCATGCCGCCTGGCCTGGTCGCGGAGGACTTTGCGGCTTGGGCGATCCTCATCAAGGGTGGCCTGCGCGGCGAGCGCCTGCCGAAGACGCTGGCATGGTACCGCGTGCGCAAGCGGTCGTTCTCGTCGAACAAGTTCCGCTCGGCGCATTCAGTCTGGTTCATCATGCGCACGATGGAGGGCTTCGGCAAGGTCACGTCGGCGTTCTTCCTTGCGAGCTTCCTGTTCACAGCCATGACCTCACGGGTAGTGGCCCGTGTTTCCAGCCCTTACCAGACACTGGCCGCGCCTCCATGGCATTGAACGCGCTGATCTCGGGTCTGGGCGTTCTCCTGAAGTTGCTCTGCGGCCTGGCCGCGAACAAGATCCTGTCCACGCAGTTGGGACCGGCGGCCTTCGGTTCGTGGGGCAATGTTTTCAGCCTTGCCACCCTCTACACCACATTCTCGAACGGCGGCATCGCACAGGGTCTCGTCGCGCGCCTGTCCGCACCATCGCAAGACACGCAGGCGCGTGCACGCTGGCTGACTGGGGGGATGTTGTTCGCGCTCGGCGTGCCTGTGATCATCGCCATTTGGCATGCCGGCTTCCGAGAGCTGGGAATTGTCAGTGGCGCCATGGCCCTGGACCCGTTTGCGGCTCTGATCCTGGGTCTGCTTGCCGGTCTCGCCTTGCAGATTCAGGCTACCGTGCTCGCTCAAGGCCGCGCTCGCCTCAATGCATTGGTGGTAGCGCTCTCCGGCGTCGCGGCACTCTTGAGCTATTGGTTCTTCGTCATCCCCGGTTCGGTGCAAAGCGCCGTTCATGCGCTAATCGCCGGCTTTGCCGCGACGCTGGTGATCTGGATCGTGGTGGCGGTCGTCACCCGTACTCGCTGGCACTCCGGCGCCGCGGCGATCGGCGAAGGGTTGACCGCCGCACGTTCCCTGGCGCCCTATGTGGCGATCGCGCTCGCGCCGGCCGTAGTGGGCACCGCGGCTGTCATCGCCGTGCGCCAAGTAGTGTCGACGCAGGTAAGCCCGGAAGCAGCTGGCCTGTGGCAAGGGATGTTCCGCATTTCCGACGCGGTTGTCGCTATGGCCCAAGCAGTGGTCAGCTTCGTCTTGCTGCCGGAGGTGTTCCGCAGTGGCACGCCGCATCGCACGCTGAAGTCCCGCATGCCGGCCTATGGATTGCTTGTCGCAACAGGGCTTGCGATTGGCGTGGCGATTCTGTGGCGTGGCGCCGATCTGGTCGTCAAAGTCCTGTATTCCGAAGAATATGCAGGTATCTCGTCCCTGTTGTGGATCGAGTTGCTCGGCGATGCATTCAAAGCCTTGGCAATGCCGTTCGTGGCGTTCTTTATCTATCAAAGAAATCTCCGCTTTTCCTGGGCACTCGAATTGACGTTTTCAGCCTGCTTCGTGGTAGCCACGTACATACTGACCGGCATGACCGGCCTGACGGGCGCCGCAGTGGCCTATGCGCTGGCGAACTTCGTCCTACTGATTGTCGCTTCTGTTTTATTTCTTGGAGCCAGGGATGCCTAATCTTTCTTTTCTGGCAATACTGGTGCTGGCGATCGCTAACCTGATCAGCGGCGCCTACGGCGTGCTCAGTTGGCAAGCACCAGTTACCGCCCTGACATTCCTCCTATGTCTCTACAGGGTCAGCCAGGCGTCTTCCAGCCGGTTCAATCCGGCGCTGCTGCTGTGCATGACGACGAGCCTGTTCCTGTTGAGCCGTTTCCTGATCACCTATTTCTCTGGCTGGGCCGATTACCGCTACGGGGACTGGTTCCTGATGGGGCCGATGGACGAGGTGCTCGTGTCCAAAGCGCTGTCCGGCATTTGCCTGTTCCTGTGCGGGATCACGCTTTCGGCAGGCAAGCTCGGGGAACTGCCGCAGCGGCATGACGAGTACCTGAGCATCTTTGCGTTGCGTGCCGGCCTGCTGCTCCTGCCGTTCACACTCTATCGCCTGTATATCAATATCGACACGTGGAGGAACGGTGACTACCTGGCACTCTACAAGTACGGCGGCCCTGGTGGTATTCCTTATGCACTTGGCGGCTGGCTGATCTTCTGCGTCTTTGCATACCTGGCATCGCGCCCCAGGCTGCGGCTTGCATTTATGGCATATGGAGTCGGGCTATTGCTATGTGTCTTCGACATGCTTAAGGGTGCGCGCGGTATTCCGATGGCCCAGATCATTTGCCTGACCTGGCTCCTGGTAACAACACAACAAATCAAGGTGTCCTTGTGGAAAGCGGGCTGTGCCGCAATGGGCCTGGCGGTAATGGCAGATATCGTGGGCCGCGTGCGTGTGGGTATGCCCATCGGGACCGCCATTTCGTCTGACCCGTTCGAGGCCCTCCTTGGTTTCTTCTATGGACAGGGCGTCAGCCTGATCTTCGTGGTTTCGACGCTGAAGAACCTGGCATCGTTCGCCCCCGTAATCGATGGCCTGCGCTCTACGTTTGCGCTGTTCGCGGATGGGTACCATCGCATGCTCGGTGACCTCCCAGTGGGACAAACGCTGGACTTCGCCCACCAAACGGCGAGCTTGGCGCACCGCGTATCTTTCATCGTCGACGCCGAGATGTACTTGAACGGAAAGGGCATGGGAGGCTCGGCGGTAGCCGAATCCATGCTCTATTCTCCGTTGTTCGGCCCGTTGGTTGCCGGACTGTTCACAGGCGGCTGCCTGCGGCTGATATACCGGGCGGCCAAGGCATCGCCACGCGGCCTCTTTGTCTTCGCGGCCACACTACCCTTCTTCCTGCTGCTGCCGCGCGAGAACCAGCTGTTCTTCGTGGTCCCGTTGCTCAAGGCACTGCTGTTCGTCGGAATCGTTTACGTTATTGCCAAACTCCATGTCAGACAGCCAGCCTAAGGTTACGGTAGTGGTGCCTACCTACAAGCGCGCCCATCTGCTCCCGGACACCATCCCATCTTATCTGCAGCCGGAAGTCGCGCAGCTTGTCCTGGTGGATGACTGCTCGCCCGACAACACGACTGAAGTGGCAAAGCAGCTCATGCAACGCTACCCGCAGATCACCTATCTGCGCAATGAGGTCAACGGCAAGCAAACCACTTCAAAGAACCGGGGCAAGGCGCTGGCGCAAACGGAATTCGTCTACTTTGGCGACGACGATTCCATCCTGAGTCCGGGGGCACTCGGTATCCTGCTCCAAACCGCCACCGAGACATCGAGCGATATCGTCGGCGCCTCGGCGCTATACCTGCGCGACGACAAAGACAGTGAAGCCGCCGTCCTGGCACGCCGCAGGCTGGCCGGCAATGTTGACGATATCGTCCAGCTGAACCGGCTGCAGTTCGACTTTGCCGCCGTGACGCGCCAGCCGATGGAGGTTCCCGTGTGCCACGCGTCGTTCCTGATTCGTGCCGAGGCTGCCAGGGCCATCGACTTCGACACGGGCTATGTCGGCAACTGCTATCGCGAAGAGACCGACTTCCTCGTACGTTGCCGCGCGCGCGGTCTGAGGATTTCCTATGAGTCGCGCGCCGTGCAGATCAATCTGCCGCCTTCGCAGGCCACCGGCGGAGCGCGTGGGCGCGGACGCCTGTCTTACGAAGGCTACGCTCTGTACAACACAGCGCGATTCCTGCTGAAGAACCGCAAGACGCTGAAACAGGCGGACGCCCGTTGCAATGTCGCACTCATGCTCGGCTGGTACGTTGGGGGTCGGATCAGCGCAGTGCTTTCTCGCGTCAACGGGGCGATCGCCCGCCGAGCTTTCCGGCGGAGCTAGGCCAGGTAGATGCCCTCTTCCACCGCCGTTGGCGGCGGAAGACAGTCATGGCCGCGACGCACTAGCCAGGAGTGCCTCGATTTTCTCGGCAACATTCGGCGGCACAGGATCTTCCACTCGCCGAAATGCCAACCCCCGATCCATGCCCGGCAGTGCCGCAAGCACGTCCACCGCAATCTTCACACTACTCGAAACAGCGGCTAGCACGGCATTCATCCATTGTTGGCGCCTCGCGAATGTTTGGAGCTGGACCTGCAAAAGGGCCCGGCGCGCAATAAGCGTAGAGCGGACGCTGTAGTGGCCTTGTCGATATGCGAGCAGCGTTTCGTCCAGGCACGCGAACCGGCTTTCAGTGCAACTTCTCAGCAGCAGCTCCTGGTCCTCTGCCCGCCTGACTTCAGGAATGCGATACCGATGCTTGCGGAACCAGGCCACCCGTCCCATCCATGTTGGGTGAGGCAATGGGAAGCCGCGCCACGGACGCGCACAGATTGCTTCGTGCGTTTGTCGGAACGGATGAAAGCCAACGATGGACCCGTCATTCCTGAAGATCGCCACGCGACAGCCAAGCAGGTCGATATCCGCATGCCGTTCCAGGAAATCGAACTGGCGCCTCAACCGCTCAGGGAAACTCAAATCGTCGGCATCCATTCGTGCAAGGTACCGACCTCGGGCCAGATCGAGTCCCTGATTCAGTCGTTCAGCCAGACCCAGCTGCCTTCCATCTGAAATGAGACGAACGCGCGGGTCCTTGAGCCCTTGTATGAGCGTTACCGTGTTGTCGGTGGAGCCATCATCAAGGACGACCAGTTCAAAATCGTCGAATGTTTGATCGAGAATGGATCTCACCGCCGAGACTATGGTCTTCGCACCATTGCGAACAGGCAGCAGCACGGTGATCGAGATAGCTTGCTCAGGCATCATTGTCGCTTTCATACTCGGCGGTGCCAACCCATATCGCCAGCGATGGCGTCCCACATCGAAGACAGCCCTTGGTTGAAATCCTCCTCAGGCTTCCAGCCCGAGCAAGCATGGAGTTTGGTGCAGTCAAGCACGTTAGCCGACACGTCAAACCGCCGTTCCGGCTCGAAACGGATTCGCACCGGTAGATTGCATTTCGCAGCCAGCGGCTCGATGGCGCGCAGCACTTCGCGATTATTCCGGCCAATACCGGAACCAAGGTTGTAGACCTGGCCAGCATCGCCGCCTTGCAGTACCGCCATGATGCCTCGCGCCACGTCCGCCACGTGGATGTAGTCGCGCACGGTCCCCGACTCGCCGAATACCGTCACTTCCTCCTGCTTGAGAATGGAACCCATCGCCGTCGCAATAAAGCCTTGACCAGTAAACGGCCGCTGACCGGGACCGTATGCATTGGCGGGTCGCACGATGCTTACCGGGACGCCGTGCACTCGATGAAACATCAGGGCGTACTTCTCCTGCGTGAGTTTCGTGATTCCATAGGGCGAGACCGGGTTGGTGACGCTGGTTTCCACCAGTGGCAGCGTGTCGGCGTGTCCATAGACCGTGCCGCCCGAGGACACGATCACCATCTTGCGCAATGCCAACTGGCGAGCGGCTTCCAGCAGCCCGACCGTTGGGGGAAGATTGGCGAGGATATCGAACACGGGGTCGGCATAGCTGGTCTGCGGCACGGTGGCATATGCGAGATCAACGACCTCGTCGACGTCAGCAAGCCGCTCGCCCCAGGCAATATCGCCCTGCCCCACAGAGAGGTATCGAGCCGCGGCCGGCAAGGTAGCAGGGCGCTCGGCACGACGGCCAAGCACCAATACCTCCCGCCCGGAAGCGAGCAGCTCGCGAACGAGCCGGGCGCCGATAAATCCGGCTCCGCCAATCACACAACAACGCATGGTCGCTCTACCCTCAATACTGGTCTTCGTTCGACTGAATCGTGGCGTTCATCCGCCAGAAGGCTCTGAGATTCTTTCCGGCACTTGCACCGCTTCCGTACCGCGCAAGATCGCCTCATAGCGATCGGCAATGCGCGCCCACGTGAACTGCTCCTGCCAGCGATTGCGCGCCACTGCGCCGAGTTCCTCGAGTTGTGCCGCAGCCTCCATCAGGCGCTTCATCTCGGCACCGAACTGTGCGGCGTCGGCGCGTGTGTAGCCACGCTCATCCTTTGGCGCGGGACAGATCACACCACCGCCGGTCCAGCGCGCAATCTCCTCAGCGTTACCAACGGGCACAGACAGGAACGGCGTGCCAGCAGCCGCGGTCTCGAACAGCACAAGCGGCGAATATTCAATGTTCGAGGCAAACACGAACAGGTCGGCATTCATGTAGGCCTGCACCAACTCCTGCCGCCCCAGATCGACCTTCAGCACCTGCTTGTTTGATTGCCGGCTGGCCCGCTCCACCCAATACCGGATCGGATCCGCTGCCTTGCGCATGCTTTGCGGCAGCCAGTTGAGGTGACCCGCCGCTTCCAGCTGCGCAGCGGCAAGTGCATACACGCGCGCTCGGACGCCAGTCCAGCCTTCGCGACGGATGACGCCGAACGAGCGCCATGCAAGTCCGGAGACCCGACGGACACGCCGCCCGAGAACACCGAGCGCTCTCTTCGCAGCGATGGCAACAGCGGACGATGCGTCGGCACCGCCCATTCCGGCTGACGGTTCGGTAATCACCACGGCCGGTGCCGGCGGCGGATTGCCATTCAGGATCAGCGTGACCTTCCGGCGGCCATTACGCAGCCTGGCAAACGCTTCGGCGATCTCCTTGTGTCCCTTGACACCCGTGATGCTGCCGACAGTCAAGAACACAAAGCTGTCAGGGGGAATGTTGTGCCGGCTGCGAAAGGCTTTGTCCTTCTCCACCGAAAATTCGACCTCGCAAGCTCCGTTCGGCAGGATGCTGCAATGCTCCAGACAATGCTGTCGCGCGAAGTCGATATCGCGATAGCGCTCCGCGTAGAAGATCAGATGATCGAACTTCCGAAGTACATTGGGCAAGGCCTCGAAGTATTCGGCATAGGCTGGCTCGTACAGCCCGGAAAACCCACAAGGAATGAACACCTTGCGCGTGCGAATGCGATCAAGGACTGGCCACAGGGCGTCGAACGTCCACTGCTGGGCTGCCTTGATCATGATGGCATCACCATCGAATGCTGTCACGAAGTCGCGGTAACGATCCACTTCGCCATGCATGCCGCGCACCGTGTTGCCGGTCACGCCGAATTCTTCGATGTGAACGCCGTTATGCTCGGAGAAGTCCCGTTCGGCCAGGCGTGTCGTAGCAACCGTCACGTGGTGACCGCGTTGCACAAGCCGCTCGGCCAACTGACGCATGACTTCCTGGACCCCGCCCACGCTGGGGTAGTAGAACTCGCAGCAGAATAGTATCCGCATTACATCGTCCCCTGATTTCGGGTCAGCGAGGCAGGATGCCAATCCGGCGTCCGAAATTGCGCACCGCGCGTGCGATTGGCCGAGCCCAGTTCATGTTGTGCTTCTGGATCAGGTATTGATGCCGCAAGCTCTGGATGCGAGCTTCCGTTCTCTGCGGCACGTCCGACTGCGGAGATTGCGCCGCAAGTTTCTGTCCGGCACTGCGCACGGCCTGGCACATGCGCTCGATATCAGGCCGCGGAGACAGCCGATGCAGCGCCGAATGCGTCAACGCCGCGACATCCAACACGTCCCGCGACGGTTCTCGCTGACCCAGCACGGCGGCGATATTCTCGGCACAGATCAGCACCAGACGCTCCACAAACGGGTTCGGGCCCGTACGTGACATGCTCGCCGGCACTTCCCGATATACCAGCAACCGCTCGGCCAGATTGGCCACGCGCCCCTGGCGTGCCATGCGCGACCAGAGTTCATAGTCCTCAGGCGGCTGACGTGCCGGGTCGGTGGTATATCCACCCACCGCCTCGACCGTGGACTTGCGCATCATGATCGAGCTATGCACGAACGGATTATTGAACAGAAGCTCGAAGCTCAGCGCGCCATGATCGGTCGGATGGTCGTGAGCGCGTTCAGTCGCCGAATCACCGACCCAGATCTGCGCAGCGGTGCCCAGCAGGCCGTGGTCCGGATATTTTTCCAGGAAATCCACCTGGCGAGCGAAGCGTTCGGGGTGTGACAGATCGTCCTGATCCTGACGCGCAATATAGCGACCACGCGCCAGACCAATGCCCCGGTTGAGCGTTCCGGCCAGGCCCATGTTGTCCTGATGAAACAGCCGGATGCGTGGGTCGCTCAGCGATTCGAGCACGCTGGCCGAGTTGTCCTTCGAGCCATCGTTGATGATGATGAGCTCGTAGTCGGTAAAGGTCTGCGCCAGGATGCTGTCCACAGCCTTCTCGACGTCGGTGGCGCCGTTGTAGACCGGCAGCACCACACTGATCAGGGGTGTCGTCATAGTCGGATCCACGAAGCTGGAATCAGGTCGCTCGTATCGTGCGATGCCCCGCTGAACCAATGATGCGGCGCCACCACGATCTTGTCCGCATGCGGGTTGAGCCAGGCCCCCCACCAGCTGAACGAGCTGTTGGCAATCACGTGATGGCGACAGGCCTTCATCAGCGCCATGTCCCAGACACCACGGTCAGCACCGTTCACATCAACCAGCGTGACCGCATGGTCAAGCTTAAAGTTCTCGCTGACCCAGGCATGATCATCGGAGAACACAAAGAAGTGCGGCGCCGAAACCCGCGCGGCAACGTAGTCAACCGCTGCACGGTAATAGTCGAGCGAACACACGCCGTGATACTGCGCCGTCTGCGGATTGTTCACATAGTCGCCGCGACGAATGTGCAGCGACACCGCACTGGCGCCCGCTTCGCGAACCTGTGCGGCGATCTTCTCGTTTGCCGCATCGACCGGCTCCCTGAGCATGAACTCCTGCCGCAGCAGATCGGCAATGCCCGCGAAGTAACGCTCACTCTGCCAGTAACCATCCAGGTAGACGGGAGGCGTGGCCTGCTCGATGCGCGCGTCGTAGGTGAACGACGCTTCCTTGAGCTGGTTCGCGGGACGGTCGAATCCAAGCACCTTGCTGACGCGATTGAACAGTGTTGGCGCCTTCGCCTTGACGCCAGCACAAGCCAGCTCTTCTTCCGTGGCCAGGCGCGCCTGGATCGACAACTCGCCCAGCTCGTAGCGGCGCAGGTCGTAGTGCGCGAAACCGCTGGCGTCCAGCAGCAGCGGCACGCCAAGACGATGTGCAACGGCACGGCCCGTGGCGTACTGGAACATCTGGTTTCCGAGACCGCCGATGAGGTTGGCAATGACAGCTTCCACAAATTACCTTTCAGTCAGTTCTCCAGCGCTATCGCGCCAGATTCTTCAGGCGCCATTCACGGGCCTTCATGACGGCGTAGACGAGCGGATAAAAATGCGTTCCCCGTACCGCTTTGAGCATATCGTTCGTGTAGCCTTGGAAAAATGTCAGAGGGCACGATCGCTCCAACAAGCTTTCCGGGACAACGATCTGCGTCGGTGCCCCACGTTGATCCGTGCTACGCGGATCGCGCTTGAAGAAATGCACTTCTGACACCACATCCACACCTGCCATACTCATGGCAGCAAGGTTAAAGCACATATCGCCACCCCAGTCGAGCGTAAAAGGGAATCGGCGGTGCGCCTCCTTGCACAGTGGCGTCCTGTAGATGCTGTAGATCAGGTTAGCCTTCCCATGAAACTCCGGAGACCAGACGTAACGCGCTATCGTCCTGAAGTTCGGCTTGCCCGTAAAAAGGGGGATGTCAGGGCAACGCCTGATGATCTGGCCGAATGTATCGATGACTTCCAGCCCGGTGAACGCCATCCCGAGACCGGGATCGCGCGTAAGGCGACCGATACAACTTGAAACGAACTCGGTTCCCCATACGTCATCCGCAGCGGCCCACATGAAATAGGGAGCATCCGCCCGGTCGAGCACAAATTTGAAGTTGAGTGGCGCGCCGATATTCTCTGGATGCCGGATATAGTTGATCCGGCCGTCATTTCGGGCAAACTCCCGACAGATCTCTTCAGTGCTGTCCGTGGATCCATTGTCGGCAATAAGCAATTCCCAGTCCTGGAAAGACTGTGACGACAATGATCTCAAGGCATCTCCAATGAACCTTGCTCCGTTGTAAACGGGCATGCCGATCTTGAGGGAAACTGAGTTACTTTTCGACAATTTATATCGCCTGCCTTTAGCGTTGTTCACTGGCGCCGCCAACGCGCCTTATCGACAAAGATTGAGTTGATTCTTGTATCCGCGTACAGAAGATAGCCGCGAGATTCCAGATACTCGCCAATCCCCCCGATCTTTACCCCGTCAAAGTTCTCGCTGAAGGTTATCGTTTCCACGCAGACAACGACAGGCCGGTAGCGATCGAAATCGATCGCCCTGACAATCTCCAGATCCAGTCCTTCAACGTCAATGGAGATAAAGTCCGGCGCGGCGCCGGCAAAGTACTCCTGGATGATGTCGTTCACATCTCTCAGTGGCACCTCGATCACGTCCGCAATCTCGTGCGTGCCCATTGCCACACACCGGTCCGCTTCCTCTCTGCTGAAGGTGTTAAGGGTTGGCACCGACATCACATAAAACGGCAGCACCCCCGCACTTCCCACACCAACACCAACATTCAGGTTGATGTCGGAGGGCCTTTCCACGAGAAATCTCTCGTGGAGTGACGGATCTGCCTCGACATTGACGCCACGCGAGCCGGTCCGGTAGAAATGATGCGTATTGCTATAGCGCCTCGGGTGATGCGCACCAAGATCCAGATAGGTTGGATGCTTGATCTGGATCGCCCCGAAAATGAAGTCGACAATCATGTCCTCGCCGGATTGCGAGAACGATTCTTTCATTTCCTGCTGCGCCGCCCGCCGCGCTTCGACGTCTGCACGCTCAGCCCGTGCCTGCGCTTGCCTGCCGTCCGGCCGAATCAACTCCCCCAGCGCAGCCAGAAATGGCTTACGTAACACCTGTCTGCGCTCTCGCGGACCGCTACCCCGCGGGTTCGAGTCAGCCAGGTCACGGATGCCTTGCCTGAACCACTCCGGCATGAGATCGTCGTTGACCTCCCGGCGCGGTTCCAGGTCGCAAAGCACTTCGGGGAAGACTCTGAGGTGACCACGACAGACACTTCGCAGCAACGTTGCAGGGAGGTCCGCAAGCTGCCGGCACTCTTGATAGAAGTCTCGCAGCCACGAGGTCCGATGTACGCCCAGCAGAACGGCAGCAGTAGGCGTCTTCATGAATGCCAGCAGATTCTGGCGACGAGGCCTGCCTCCACCCAGAACTGGCATCGGCACACCTTGCCCTGCCACGCTCGCCCCAGCCATCGCCGTACCGTGGGAACCCATTTCGGCAACGCAGCGCTCCAGAAACTGCGGGCGCCATCGCAGATCATTGCAGGCAAGCGTGAAAAACTGGCCGGTGGCATTGGCAAGCAGCACCGAAAATGCCGTCTCGGCGTCGACTTCGGCCTGGTTCTGGCAAGGCACGTACTGGATGCGACTGTCTTGTGCCTGGCTGGCCCGCAAGTAGTGAACGAGCGCCGGCCCCGGCACCGATCCGCCGGTTACAAGAATCTCAAGATTCTGATGCGTTTGCTGCCGCAAAGCCCCCAACAGATCGTCAAGGATCTCAATGGAGGTTGAGGCCAGAATGCCCACGCTGATCAATGGGCCTGATGCAATGGTCACCACAAGGATTTCTCTGTAATTAGGCCGGTTCTGAAAAACGTCCTCATCGACCCGCGACCCGCTTCAGGAAGCCATCGGGAGCTACCGTAATAAGAAGCTTGTTTTCGATCGTCCGGTCTATTTCAAAAGCCAGTGGCGCGCCATCGTCGTCCTCACGCCCTTCCGCGCCGAGCCGACGCAGGTATTCGTAGACGGCAGTCTTTGGGTTGTCCCCCTTGCCCCACGGCCGGTCGGCAGAGGCCGCGTCTGGCAAGTCTTCGACCACCGTATCGAATACCACGCAATAGCTGTCCATGCTGGTCAACGGTGCATAGGCCTCCAACTCCTGCAGCACGTGATCATGGGTATGGTTCGAATCGAGGCACACCAGCACCCGCTCGTATCCCTGGGCCATATCGTGCACCTTGCGCACGATCGCCGGATCCACCGACGATCCCTGAATCATGTCGATACGATGGGACATCGGATGGGCCTCCATGGCCTGCCGGTTATGCTGGCGGATATCGATATCGATGCCGATGACACGACGGCGGCTTGCCTTCGGATCCAGGACCGTTCCGTTTTCCACGGCCTCGCAATAGTCGAGCAGCGCGAGCATCGATGCGCTCATGATCAGCGAGCCGCCATGTGCAATGCCCGTCTCGATGATCAGGTCCGGCTTGACCCGCCAGATGATTTCCTGCATTGCCACGATATCCTGCGGATACTGGATGATCGGGCGCGACATCCAGGCATAGTGGTACGAATACTCGTACATATTCGCCAGGTTGAACCACTGACGCGTCAGCTGCCGCAGCGATTCATCCGCCGCACCTTTTTCGATCAGCTCTGCGTTGCGTCGCTGGAATTCTTCAATCGGCCCCATCTTTCACCTCTTTGATTGATATACGCACTTCATATTTCTTGCCTCCGTCGTGGAAATAGCAGGAGGGATTGCCCGCGAAGGTCCGCGCCCGGAGAAGATTCAGCAGCTCGCGACCCTGGTAGCTCTTGTCGAGGAATATCTCACTTGCCGGATCCAGTTCCTTCGCCAGGTGGAAACTCCCGGCCTTCAGGTCTTGCGGCCGCGCAGCGTAGTTACCGGTCATCAGGTCTTCGTAGTGCGCTTCGAACAGCGCAACCATCGCGCGTTTGGCGGCGTGATAAAGCGAACCGCCATCGTCTTCCCAGCTCTTCTCAATCCGGCTTTGGAAGAGAATATCGCCCTGGTCTACGGCTTCATTCACCAGATGCAGGGACACGCCAAACGGGGTGTCCTCTACGATAGTCCAGAAGTTGTAGTGCTTGCCGCGGTTATATGGCAGCCAGCTGGGATGGAAATTGACAACGCCGCGGCGAGGTATCTCTATCAAGCTCTTCGGCAGAATTCTGGGCCACCAGGCGAGGATCATCAGGTCGACATCACCCAGTAGTTCCCTCGCCGTGGCGTCTGTAATCCCGTCGGCGCAGATCACCCTGCACTGGTGCGTCCGGCACAGCGCAGCAATCTCGTTGTCACCCGTCGTGACAACGTAGCGGATATCTCGCGGGTGGTTCTCCAGCACGTAACGAACGGCCGCAAGACCGACGTCCTGGTCTGCCAGAAAACCCACTGTACCGTCGCGGGGGAGCTTATCGGTCATGGAAATTCGTCAGCACCGTTGCCACCCGCTCCACCTCCACCTCACCCATGTCGTGGTAGCTGGGGAGGTTAATCGCTCGCGGGGAGACGCTATGCGCAACCGGCGTGTCGACATCGGTGGGCACGCCCTCTACGCCAAGCTTGCTCAGCGGCCAGAAGAAAACGCGGCCATCGATATTCTCCTCCTTGAACATGCGAAGCAGCGCATCGCGATCAAGACCAGCCTGCTGGTCGAACACCAGCGTCGGCATCCAGTAGCTGTTGGTCGTGCCGGCATGCTCGACATTCATCCGTGTTACCGATGCCAGAGGAGCCAGCGCTACCTTGTACAGCGCAAAAATGTGCCGCTTCTTCTCCACCAGTTCCTCAATGCGCTCAAGCTGTGCGCAGCCTATGGCGGCCTGGATGTTCGACATCTTGTATTTGAAGCCCACACGCTCGGACCAGAACTGCCGGGTCTCGCCCCGTGCCCGGCCGTGATTGCTGAGCGTGAGCACCCGCTCGTACAGCGCCGGGTCATTCGTCACGAACATCCCACCCTCACCGGTGGTCAGGGTCTTGGTGCCGTGGAACGAGAACGTGCCAAAAGCGCCGATCGAGCCGGCACGCTTGCCGCGATAGACCGATCCAAACGCCTCTGCGGCGTCTTCAATCACAGGAATGCCATGGCGACGACCGATCTCCAACAGACGGTCCATTTCGCAAAGGCTGCCGTATATATGCGTGGCGATAATGACCTTCGTCCTGGACGTAATGGCCGCCTCGACCTTCTCCGGATCCAGGCACCACGTATCCGGCAAGATGTCGACAAGGACCGGCGTCGCACCCAGGTGCACGACCGGTGACACCGTCGCAATCCAGTTGATATCCGCGAGAATCACTTCGTCGCCACGCCCGACGCCCAACGCTGCCAGCCCCATGTGCATCGCCCCTGTACAGCTCGACGTGGCAATGGCGTAAGCCGTACCCAGGTGCTTGGCAAAACCGCGTTCGAACTTCTCGATATACGCATAGCATTGATCGCCCCAGCCATTGGCTGCGGCGTCGGTTGCGTATTTCAACTCGAGTTCAGTAATCGAAGGCTTGGTGTAGTAGATACGGGACACGAGATTCCTTTCAGAAGACCTGCATCGCTGGAACGGCCACCGCGAACTTGCCACCCCACTCGCGGATATACGCAAGCTGGCTGGTCACTTCGTCGGCGATGTTCCAGGGCAGGATCAGTACGAAGTCCGGCTTTGCTTCCGCCAGGGCTTCGGGGGGTGCGATCGGAATGTGGCTACCCGGCAGGAACTTGCCTTGCTTGGACGGTGCCGCGTCACACACGAAAGACAAAAGATCGGGCTTGACGCCTGCATAGTTCAGCAGCGTGTTGCCCTTGGCGGCCGCGCCGTAGGCAGCAACCGTCTTGCCCGCGCGCTTTTGCTCGATCAGGAAGGTCAGCAGGCCATCCTTGACCGCATTCGCACGCGCCTGGAACGACTGGTAGACCTCGCCGCCAAATTCGCTCAGGCCGCTCTGCGCTTCGGCCGCCAGGATGCGGGCCGGAGCCTCGGTATCCTGGCGTCGATCATCGGCATGACATCCATAGACGCGCAGGCTGCCGCCATGGGTGGGCAGTTCCTCGACATCGCAAACGCGCAAGCCGGCCATTCGGAAGATGGCGGCTACCGTGGCAAGCGACAGGTACGAAAAATGCTCGTGGTAGACGGTATCAAACTGCACCTGCTCCACGAGACGCATCAAGTGCGGGAATTCCAGCGTGATCGTGCCGCCTGGCTTCAGTGCGGCCTGCAGACCCGCGGTGAAATCGTTGATATCTGGCACGTGAGCGAAGACGTTATTGCCGATGATCAGGTCGGCGCGCTTGCCCTGCTCCACCAGCTTGCCGGCCAGTGCCTTGCCGAAGAACTCCTGCAGCACCGGGATACCAAGCTTCTCGGCGGCCTGCGCGGTGCTTGCCGTCGGTTCGATCCCCAAGCAGGGGATGCCGGCCGCCACGAAGTTGCGCAGCAAATAGCCATCGTTCGACGCTACTTCGATCACCAGGCTCTGGCTATCGAGCGCCAGCCGTTTGGTGACCATGTCGGCGTAACGAGCCGCGTGCTCAAGCCAGCTGCGCGACACCGATGAGAAATACGCATAGTCGCCGCTGAACAGTTCGTCGGCGCGCGCATAGTCTTCCGTCTGCACAAGTCCGCACTGGTCGCAGACAAACAGCTTCAACGGAAAATAGGTTTCTGGCGCGCGCAGTGCTGCCTCGCTCAGGTAGGCATTGCTGGGCGGTGCGAAACCAAGGTCCAGAAAGACGTTGGTCAGGAGGTTTCCGCAATGGCGGCACTTCATAACTTGATTCCGGAGTAGTCGCTGGTCAAAAGAGGATGCGAGCGGTCGCGCTGCGACAGATCGGCCACGGGCAGCGGCCACTCGATGCCGAGTTGCGGGTCGTCATGGCGTACGCCGCCTTCAGCCTGCGGCGCGTAATGCGCGGTATGCAGGTATAGCAGTTCGGACTCAGGCTCCAGCACCTGGAATCCATGTGCGCAGCCTTCGGGGATCACGAACATACGTCCGTTCTCCGCCGACAGTTCTACGGCATGCCGCCTCAGGAAAGTGGGCGATCCTTGGCGCAGATCCACTGCCACATCCCATACGCGCCCGCGCAGGCATCGCACCAGCTTCATTTCCGCATGGGGCGGCAACTGGTAGTGCATGCCGCGCACGGCGCCGACCTGCGCGGTGCGCGAATGGTTGGCTTGGACAATATGCCGTCCACCGAGCACGTCGGCCAGCTCCTTGTCGCAGTACAGGCGCTGGAAGGCGCCACGGTGATCAGCAAATGCCTGACTCGTGACGACCATCACGCCTTCGATCGGTGTCGCTTCGATATTCATGGCTGACACCAAGCCAGGCCGGCATCGCGCGCCGCCTGCACATACCGGTCGAGTTGCTGCGCGCTGATCACGGCGCCATCCGCCAGGTAACCGCGATACCAGGCGACCGTTGCCGACAGCGCATCGTCGAAGCCCCACACCGGTTGCCACTTGAGCCCGGCTCGTGACTTGGCGCTATCGAGATACAGCAACCGCGCCTCATGAACGCTGGCGTTGTTGGCGATGTGCCAGCGCATGGCGGGCCACAACGAGGCGATACGTTCCATGACCGCCTGGACTGGACGGTTGCCTTCTTCGGCGGGACCGAAGTTCCACGCTTCGGCCACGTCGTGCTGGCGCGCGAGCAGACGCTGGCCCAGCAGCAGGTAACCACTGAGCGATTCGAGTACGTGTTGCCAGGGGCGTGTAGCGGCCGGCGAACGGATCTCGACCTCCGTGCCATCCGTCACAGCACGCACCACATCGGGTATCAACCGGTCTTCCGACCAGTCGCCGCCGCCTATCACATTGCCCGCCCGTGCCGATGCCAGAACCGGCGCATCCGATCCGTGGAAGAACGACGCACGATAGCTGGCGACAAGCAGCTCCGTGGCAGCTTTCGACGCGCTATAGGGGTCGTGCCCGCCCAGGCGATCATTCTCGCGATAGCCCCAGACCCACTCGTGGTTCTCGTAGCACTTGTCGGATGTCACCACCAGAACGCCCTGCACCGACGGAGTCTGCCTGCAGCATTCCAGCAGGTTCGCCGTTCCCATGACATTTGTGGCCCAGGTGTCGACAGGCTCCCGGTATGAGCGGCGCACCAGCGGCTGCGCGGCCAGATGGAATACGATTTCGGGCTGCACATCCGCGATCACGCGCGCCAGCGCATCCTTGTCGCGGATATCCACGTGATGCGAGGCGATGTCGAGGCCGAGCAGGTCCCAATGGTTCGGCGACGTCTCAGGCGGCAGCGCGACGCCGGTCACGTTGGCGCCGAGTCGCGACAGCCACAGTGCCAGCCAGCTGCCCTTGAAGCCCGTGTGCCCGGTCAACAGGACGCGACGGCCACGATAGACATCGCCAAACTCGATCATGCCCACACCTTCCACAACGGATTCGACTCCCACATGTCTTCCAGGTGGTTCTTGTCGCGCAGCGTATCCATGGCCTGCCAAAAGCCGTTGTGCTGATATGCCATCAGCTCGCCTTCATGCGCCAGGCGCTGCAACGGCGTCGATTCCCAGCTGGTACGGTCGTTCTCGATATAGTCGAACACCTTCGGCTCAAGCACGAAGAAGCCGCCATTGATCCACGCGCCGTCGCCGGCCGGCTTCTCCTGGAAGTTGCTGACGGTCGAGCCGTTCAGGTTCAGCGCGCCATAGCGGCCGGGCGGCTGGATGGCCGTCACGGTGGCCAGCTTGCCGTGCTGCTTGTGGAACTTGAGCAATGCGCCAATATCGAGATTGGTCACGCCGTCGCCATAGGTGAAGCCGAACGTGTCGTCGCCAACGTAGTCGCGCACGCGCTTGAGACGACCGCCGGTCAGCGTCTCGGCACCGGTGTCGATCAACGTCACGCGCCATGGCTCTGCATAGCGCTCGTGCACTTCCATGTGATTGCGCGCCATGTCGAACGTCACGTTGGACATGTGCAGGAAGTAGTTGGCGAAGTATTCCTTGATGACGTAGCCCTTGTAGCCCAGGCAGATCACGAAATCGTTGATCCCGTAGTGGGAATAGATCTTCATGATGTGCCACAGGATCGGCTTGCCACCGATTTCGATCATGGGCTTTGGCTTCAGGTGCGATTCCTCGCTGATGCGAGTGCCCAAGCCGCCCGCAAGAATGACGACCTTCATGCCGATGCTCCGATTTGCCATTGCAGGCGCGGGCGGATCACGCCGGGGATGGCCTGCATGTAGCCGTTGCGATAGGTGGTGTCAGAGAGGTCGTCGGCCACCTGGAATATAAGTGCATTCGGAATATTGGCGTGCACCTGCTGCCCAAGGTTGAACGATGTGATCGCAATCTGTGCAGAGTAAATGCCGTCGTTGAGCAAATGCGCAGGGACGACACACTCGGCAACGTATCGCCCCGCGTCAACCTTGTTCACCTGGTCGTTTGGTGGCGATACGATGCAAACCATTAGACCGTCGAGCGTACGAATGTGGAAGTTCGGCACGAACTCGTTATCGCATGCATGTTTTACCGTGTACGTCATGCGAATGGTTGCGGCAGAGCCAATAGGCACAACACCGGCTTCGTGCGCGCCGCTGGCTACCAGTTCGACCGCATCCACCTGCACGAGGTCGTCGCCGTTGTCCCTATCCGGCACGAACGTCGAGATCAGTTCGGGCCGCGTTTCTTCCACGCCCTCCGTGCTTTGCACCATGTACTCATCAACCACTTCCTGCGCAGGTCCCATGCGCTTGATCTGCCCCCTCTCAAGGTAGATCGCGCTGCTGCAGAACTGGCTGATCGCCGATGCGGCATGGCTGACAAACAGGACCGTCCGCCCTTCTTCACTAAAGCGCCGCATCTTGTTCATGCACTTCTTCTGAAACCGTGCATCGCCCACCGCCAGCACTTCGTCCAGAATCAACACCTCGGGATCCAAGTGTGCAGAAACGGAAAATGCCAGCCGCACATACATGCCGCTGGAATAGTGCTTGACAGGCGTATCCAGGAATCGCTCCACTTCGGAGAACGCCACGATCTCGTCGAACTTCTTCCGAATCTCGCTGCGCGGCATGCCCAAGATAGCGCCGTTCAGAAATATGTTTTCCCGGCCAGTTAATTCCGGGTGGAAACCGGTTCCCACTTCCAGAAGGCTAGATACGCGGCCACGTATCGTGATTCGCCCATGTGTCGGCTCGGTAATACGGCTCAGGATCTTGAGCAGTGTCGATTTGCCTGCGCCGTTGGCACCGATGATGCCTACGCGTTCGCCCGTCTTCACTTCAAACGAAATATCGTTCAAGGCGTAGAAATCTTCGGTGGGCTCGACTTCGCCGTTCGGCAGGACAGGAACCTGCCTGCCATTACGGCCCAGCATGCGAGCACCGATCGATCGCACGCCTCGTTCAAGGGCGGCGCGAAGAGACTCATCACGATTGGTGCGCTGGTGCGCAATCGTGTAGCACTTGGAAAGATTCTCGACGTGAATGGCAATGGTCATATTCAGATTACATCCGCAAAAGTGGATTCCGTTTTGCGGAAATACCAGATTCCGGTCACGACCAGCGTCACGCTCATGACCGCCGAGATCAGCAGACCTGGCCAGTACATGCTGAAGTCACCGCCAAGGATCGACCAGCGGAAGCCATCGATGACACCCACCATCGGATTAAGCGAATACACAAGACGCCATTTCTCGGGCAACACCTGGCTGCTATAGCCAACCGGCGACACATACACGCCAAGCTGCAGCACGAACGGAATCAGGTGGCGGAAGTCGCGGAAACGCACATTGAGCGCGGCCGTCCACAGTCCCAGGCCAAACGAGACCAGAATCGCCAGCAGGATGAAGAGCGGCACGAACACGATTTGCCACCCCGGCATGAAGCGATGCCAGGCCATGACCACGAACAGCAATACGAACGTAATCAGAAAATCCACGATCGATACCGTGATCGACCCAACCGGCACAATCAGCCGTGGAAAGTAGATCTTCGAAATCAGATGGGAGTTGCCGACCAGGCTGTTGCTGCATTCGCTCAGCGCACTCGCGAAGAAGAACCACGGCAACAGCCCCGTAAATACCACTAGCGAATACGGCACGTCCCCCGACGCCAGGTTTGCCACCTTGCCAAACACGAAGGTGAACACCAGCATGGTCAGGAACGGCCGGATCAGGACCCAGCTCGTGCCCACCACGGTCTGCTTGTAGCGCACGATGATGTCGCGCCAGACCAGGAACATCAGCAGTTCGCGATGGCGCCAGAAGTCACGCCAATAGTCCTTGGCGGCACGTCCGCTTTCTAGATAGGTAACGTTGTCTGCCGTACTCATATTGCTCGTTGGTCAGGTGCTGCCATGCAGCCTCTTCCGATGGGTTATTGCGCCTTGGCGTAGTGCTCGACGAACCACGCGTAAGTTTGCGCCACGCCTTCACGCAATTCGACTTGCGCCTTCCAGCCAAGCGCGCTCAGCCGGGTGACGTCCATCAGCTTGCGCGGCGTGCCATCGGGCTTGCTCAGGTCCTGCACGATGCGTCCCTGGTAGCCCGTCACATCCTTGACGATATCGGCGAGCTCGCGAATCGACACGTCGCTGCCAACACCCACATTGACGAAGCCTTCGTCCGAGTAGTTCTCCATCAGGAACACCGCGGCTGCACCCAGATCGTCCACGTGCATGAACTCGCGACGCGGTGTGCCCGTGCCCCAGACCACCACTTCCTCGTCGCCACGTGCCTTGGCTTCGTGGAACTTGCGCAGCAGCGCCGGCAGCACGTGGGAGTTCTCCAGGTCGAAGTTGTCGCCCGGACCATAGAGGTTGGTCGGCATCAGCGATATCGCATCGAAGCCGTACTGGCGGCGGTATGCCTGGCACATCTTGATCCCTGCAATCTTGGCAATTGCGTACCACTCGTTGGTCGGCTCGAGCTCGCCCGTCAGCAGGCAGCTTTCCGGCATCGGCTGCGGCGCGAACTTCGGATAGATGCACGATGAGCCGAGGAACAGCAGCTTGCGCGCGCCGTTCTTCCACGCCGAGTGGATGACATTCGTCTGGATCGCAAGGTTGTCGCGGATGAACTCGGCCGGATAGGTGTTGTTGGCATGGATGCCGCCCACCTTTGCCGCCGCCAGGAACACATACTCGGGACGCTCGATCTCGAAGAATGCCTCCACGGCGGCCTGGTCGGTCAGGTCGAGTTCCGCATGCGTACGTTGCACCAGATTGTCGTAACCGGCCGCGCGCAGGCGGCGCACGATAGACGAGCCCGCCAGGCCGCGGTGCCCTGCCACATAGATCTTGGCTTGAGGATTCATCGCGTGCTTACTCGTGGTAATTGAAAGCCTTGAAGCCCGCTTCCTTCACGAGGCTATCGCGGCGTGCCAGGTCGAAGTCGGCTTCCACCATTTCACGGACCAGCTCTGCAAAGGTCGTGCGCGGCGTCCAGCCCAGCTTCTCGCGGGCCTTGGTCGGATCGCCCAGCAGCGTCTCCACTTCGGCGGGACGGAAATAGCGCGGGTCCACGCGGATGATAGTCTGGCCCACGGCAACCTTCAGGCCAGCGGCGGCGGTCTTTTGCGAATCCACGCTGTCGACGATACCGATCTCGTTGACACCTTCTCCTTCGAAGCGCACCGTGATACCGAGTTCGGCAGCGGCAATGCGCACGAAATCGCGCACCGAATACTGCACACCGGTAGCAATGACGAAATCCTCGGGCTGCTCTTGCTGGAGCATCATCCACTGCATTTCCACGTAGTCGCGGGCGTGGCCCCAGTCACGCAGGCTGTTCAGGTTACCCAGGTACAGGCAGTCCTGTAGGCCCAGCGCGATGCGGCTGATGGCGCGCGTGATCTTCCGGGTGACAAAGGTCTCGCCACGCAGCGGCGATTCGTGGTTGAACAGGATGCCGTTGCAGGCATACATGCCATACGACTCGCGGTAGTTCACGGTAATCCAGTAGCCATAGAGCTTGGCCACCGCGTACGGCGAACGCGGGTAGAACGGCGTGGTTTCCTTTTGCGGAATTTCCTGGACCAGGCCGTAGAGTTCTGACGTCGACGCCTGGTAGAAACGCGTCTTCTTTTCCAGGCCCAGGATACGGATCGCCTCAAGCAGGCGCAGCGTGCCAAGTGCATCGCTGTTAGCCGTGTATTCGGGGCTGTCGAACGAAACCGCCACGTGCGACTGCGCGCCGAGGTTGTAGAGCTCGTCCGGCTGCACCTGCTGGATGATGCGGATCAGGTTTGTGGAGTCGGTCAGGTCACCGTAATGCAGGATGAAATTGCGGTGATCGACGTGCGGATCCTGATACAGATGGTCAATACGATCCGTATTGAACAGCGATGCGCGGCGCTTGATACCATGCACCTCATAGCCCTTGTTCAGCAGAAACTCTGCGAGGTAGGCACCATCCTGACCGGTAATCCCTGTAATAAGCGCGACCTTCTTCATTGCGTATCCTGTTCTTAAGTTCTGCCATAGGTATCTTCGAAGCGGACGATGTCGTCCTCCTCGAGATAATCCCCACACTGGACTTCGATCATGACCAGCGGCAACTTGCCCGGGTTTTCAAGCCGGTGGCGGTTTCCTGCCGGAATGTAGGTGGACTCGTTCGTATTGATGAGCATTTCCTTCTCACCATTGACGACCTTTGCCATGCCACTCACTACGATCCAGTGCTCGCTACGGTGGTAGTGCATCTGGAGCGACAGCGATGCGCCCGGCTTGACTTCGATGCGTTTGATCTTGAATCGCATGCCGCCTTCGAGCACGGTATAGGTGCCCCACGGGCGATGTACCTTGCGGTGAATCTTGCTGGCCGAATGACCCTGCAAATTCAGCTGGCGAACGATCTCCTTCACTTCCTGCGCGCGCGACTTGTCGGCAATCAGCAGAGCATCGGCCGTGTCCACCACGATCAGATCGTTGGTACCGACCAGGCTGACCAGCCGGTCTTCGCTGCGCACATAACAATTCGCGGAATCGTGCAGCAGTGCTTCGCCTTCCACCTTGTTGCCACAGGCGTCTGCATCGCTCATGTCGCTGATCGCGCTCCATGAGCCGACATCGCTCCAGCCAATTTCGCAGGGCACTACGGCGACATCGGATGACTTTTCCATCAACGCATAGTCGATGGAAATATTCGGCGCCTGTTCGAAGGTCTGCGCATCCAGCGTACGCTGGGTGAGCTTCTCTCCGCGCAATTGTTTCGACGCCCCCATGCACGCGCGTACTGCTGCCAGCACGTCAGGCGCATGCATTTCGAGCTGGCTCAGTACCGTGCCGGCGCTGAAGCAGAAAATGCCCGCATTCCAGAAATGCTGGCCGCTGGCGCAATATTCGGTGGCCTTCTCCAGCGACGGCTTTTCAACGAACCGCTGCACCTTCGAACCGTCGGCCTCGATATAGCCATAGCCGGTTTCCGGACCTTCCGGACGAATGCCGAGCGTCACGAGCTGTCCCTGCGCCGCCAGGACGCGCGCCTGCGCGATGGCATCCGCAAAGGCGGCCTGATCCTTGATGACATGATCGGCGGCAAGGATCAGCAGCGTGGCATCGTCGCCATGGCGTTCGGCCACATCGATGGCCGCTGCAGCGATGGCTCCCGACGTGTTCCGTCCGAACGGCTCCAGCAGATACGAAGTCGCCAGGCCAGCGTCATTCACTTCGCGATACTCGTCCTCGGTCTTGAAGAACAGTTCGCGATTCGTCACCGTCAGGACTTCGGTGACGTCGGGCAGTGCAGCGGCCCGCAGAAACGTCTTCTGCAACAGGCTGTGTGCGCCTGCCAGCCGGATAAACGGCTTTGGATGAAGCTCACGGGACACCGGCCACAGTCTGGTACCCGCCCCACCCGAGAGAATCACAGGAACAAAAGTCATAGAAATCGCAAGCTCCAGCGTCCGGCTATTCCAAAATCCACTCATGATCCATGCCACCTTGCCGTCCGGCTGGCCATATTTGCGTGGATCGCTGCCAATTCATACGTTATCTGCCCCGACTAGACCAGGGCATGAATCACATTCCGATAATGCTCAATAATAAATTTCTCGTCGAAACTAGACTGCATCTTGGCACGACCGGCAACACCCATACGACGCCATCCTTCACGGTCGCGCTCCATCATCGCTTCCATCTTGGCGGCCAGGTCTCGCGGATCCCGCTCCCGGCATAGCAGCCCTGTTTCTTCGTGATCCACCACATCCACGCACCCGGGTACCGCAGTGGCTACTATCGGCCGTTCCATGGCAGCGGCTTCGAGTAGTGCGCGGGGAATGCCTTCCCGATAGGAAGGCAACACCACGCAACTGGCCGCACCGATTACGGGGCGAATGTCCCGGACCGTGCCCAGGTATTCAACGACGCCTTCCTTCACCCAGGCATCGACCTGGCTTTGCGGTATCGCACTGGGACTCTCGCCACCCGCCGGGCCCACCATCTGAAAGCGCACGTGCCGGTATTTGGCTTTCAACGCACGCGCGGCGGCCACATATTCGCCGACGCCTTTGTCCCACAGCATCCGCGCAATCAGCAGGAAGCAGAATTGATCGGGTGCCGACTCATTCACGTCCGCAACAGGGGCGAAGAAATCGAGATCGATGCCCTCACCTGGCAATACCGTGCACTTCTTTCCGTCCACAAGGCGTGCCGATACGAAGGCCAGCCGGTCTTCCTGATTGAGAAACCAGACTTGTCCTGAAAACCGGAGTGCAATGCGATACAGCATTTTGCTAAGGATCGACACCAGCCCCTTGTTGATGAATACGTATCCCAGTCCGGTAGTCACCGCGATCGAACGGATGCCAGCCAACCGCGCCGCAATCGAGCCATAGATGTTTGGCTTGATGGTGTAGTGAAAAATCAGCGCCGGCCTCACGCGCAGGTAGAGGGCCAGAAGCGTGGCCACCAGCCGGATGTCCTGAAGAGGATTGCGGCCCTGGGCGGACATCGTCAGCGGATGGACGATACACCCCATTGCCCTCAGCGCAGCGACCTCCGGATCCTCTGGCGCCACCACATGAACTTCGTAGCCATCGCGGATCAGCGAGGCAAGCAACCCCCGGCGGAACTGGTACATCGACCACGCAGTGTTTGCACAGAACAGGATGGCCCGGCGCGCCTGTACGTCACGGATTGCTCCGTGTGTGAGCGTACGATGTCGATCACCGGATTGTCGCAAGCAATCTTGTGTCACGACGTCACCCTAGAACGGGCTCGCGACGTGGCGCAGCAGCGGCGCTGCAGCATCGCGGGCATGCAGGATCAGGCCTTTGGTAGCCGGCCAGGCTATGCCGACGTCGGCATCATTCCATGCGATTGCAAATTCGAACTGCGGATCATAGTAGTCCGTCATCTTGTACAACACGTCTGCATAGTCGGATGTCACCATGAAGCCGTGCGCGAAGCCCTCCGGAATCCAGAGTTGCCGGAAATTCTGCGCCGACAATGTCACACCCACCCACCTTCCAAAAGTCGGCGAAGCCTTGCGAAGGTCCACTGCAACATCAAATATCTCGCCGGCCATCACATGCACCAGCTTGCCTTGCGGTTTGCGTGTCTGGTAGTGGAGCCCCCTGAGCACGTTACGCACGGACCTCGACTCATTGTCCTGGACGAACTTGCGGCGAATGCCGGTTGCGCGCTCGAAGACGCGCTCGTTGAAGCTCTCCAGAAAATGACCGCGTTCATCCTGAAACACTCGAGGCTCAAGAATCAGAACATCGGGGATCGAGGTCGGCGTAGCCGTCAGGCCAGGCTGCTGATCCATTACCTGTATCCCTCCGCCAGCAGGCTGTGCAGATACTGCCCGTACGAGTTCTTCGCCAAGCCATTGGCCATCTGCTCGACTGCCTCCGCACCGATCCACTTGTTTCGAAAGGCGATTTCCTCCGGACACGCAACCATCAGCCCCTGCCGCTTCTGCACGGTGGCAATGAAACTTGCCGCCTCCAGCAGCGAGTCATAGGTGCCCGTATCCAGCCAGGCATAACCGCGCCCGAGGACCTCGACCTCGAGTTGCGCCATTTCAAGATAGCATTTATTCACGTCAGTGATCTCGAGCTCGCCACGCGCAGATGGACGAATATCGGCCGCGATATCGCAAACTTGATTGTCGTAGAAGTACAGCCCGGTCACCGCGTAGTTGGAGCGGGGCTCCATGGGCTTTTCCTCGAGTGACAGCGCACGAAACTCGTCGTCGAACTCGACCACGCCATAGCGCTCGGGGTCATGCACGTGGTACGCAAACACAGTGGCGCCAGCTTGCCGGGATGACACTTCCTTCAATTGCCGAATCAGGGCATGGCCATGGAAAATGTTGTCGCCCAGGATCAGCGTCGACGGATCATTTCCAACGAAATCACGGCCAATGATGAAGGCCTGCGCCAATCCGTCCGGTGATGGCTGTACCGCGTACTGCAGGTTAAGACCCCATCTGGAGCCGTCTCCGAGCATCTCGGTAAAGCGCGGCGTGTCTTCCGGTGTCGAGATGATAAGGATGTCGCGAATACCCGCCAGCATCAACGTCGACAGCGGATAGTAGATCATTGGCTTATCGTAGACAGGCAGCAGTTGCTTCGACACCGATCGGGTGATCGGGTAGAGGCGCGTACCGGAGCCTCCGGCCAGAATAATTCCTTTGCGCATGGGTAGTATCAGGAAAGGATCTGATCGATCAGGTAATGCACGCCCGATCGCCACTCTGGAAGGTGAATGTCAAACGTCTCGCACAGCTTGCGTGTATTCAGACGCGAATTGGCCGGCCGCGGCGCAGCACGCGGGAGGGCTGTCGCAGGAATCGCCTCGATTCCATCCGGATCAACCTTCAGCACCACTCCCCTGCCGGCCGCATACCGCAACACTTCGGTGGCGTAGCCATGCCACGATGTCTCGCCTGCGGCTGCCAGGTGATAGATGCCCGACGGAAACGCGGCACGGTTTCCGTGCAGCCACGCCCGATCGATGATGCGAGCAGTCACATCGGCGACCAACGATGCCGTCGTGGGGGCACCGAACTGGTCGTTAACCACACGCAGCGTATCGCGCTCGCGGCCTCGCTGAAGCATGGTCCGCACAAAATTTTCGCCGTGCGCGCCCGCGAGCCAGCTAGTGCGCAGCACAATTGCCGGAGCACCCGCCCCGGCAACCGCCCGCTCACCTGCGAGCTTGCTCTTGCCATAGACAGACAGCGGTCCGACATCATCGGTTTCCTCGTAAGGCTTGTCACCAGTGCCGGAAAAAACGTAGTCCGTGGAATAGTGCACCAACAGACTGCCCAGCGAGCGCGCCTCCTCAGCCAGCACCCCGGGTGCCACGCCGTTTACAGCGAATGCGAGCTCGGCCTCGGATTCGGCCTTTTCCACCGCCGTATAGGCAGCGGCATTGACAATGACGGCAGGACGCATCCGACGCACCAGCGCCCGTACGGCATCGGGTTCGCCGAGATTGCATGCACCACGATCCAGCGCAATAACATGACCAAGGGTGACCAGACTGCGACGCAGTTCGAAACCGACTTGCCCGTTGCTTCCTGTTACAAGAATAGTAGGCGCCTCGGGTTGCTTATGCAGCATATTGCTTGGCCACCCAGTTTCGGTACTCGCCCGAGATCACGTCTTGCACCCATGCCTGGTTAGCCAGATACCACAGCACCGTCTTGCGCAGGCCAGTCTCAAACGTCTCGGCAGGTCGCCAGTTCAGTTCGCGCTCAAGCTTGCGGGCATCGATGGCGTATCGGCGATCATGGCCCGGCCGATCCTTCACGAACGTGATCTGATCGCGATAGGAACCCGCAGCCTTGGGCTTCAGTTCGTCGAGCAGATCGCACAATGTATTCACCACATCAAGGTTGGTTTTTTCATTCCAACCGCCGACGTTGTACGTTTCACCCAGGCGGCCCCGTGCAAGCACTTCGCGGATGGCGGCGCAGTGATCCCCCACATACAGCCAGTCGCGCACATTCTGGCCGTCGCCGTACACGGGTAGCGCCTTGCCCGTCAGCGCGTTGGTGATCATGAGCGGAATCAGCTTTTCCGGGAAATGATATGGGCCGTAGTTGTTCGAACAGTTCGTTGTCAGCACCGGCAGACCGTAGGTATGGTGGTAGGCGCGGACCAGGTGGTCGGCGGCGGCCTTCGACGCGGAGTACGGGCTATTCGGAGCGTAGGGAGTTGCTTCGGAAAACTGAGGATCCTGCGGCCCCAGAGAGCCGAACACCTCGTCGGTGGAGACATGCAGAAAGCGGAAACCGGCGTGCGCGGTCCCGTCGAGCCCCCCCCAATAGGCGCGCACGGACTCTAGCAGCGTGAATGTTCCTACGATGTTGGTCTGTATGAATTCAGCCGGACCGTGGATGGACCGGTCGACATGGCTTTCCGCAGCGAAATGCACAACCGCACGCGGCTTGTACTCTGTCAGCAGACGATCCAGGGCGGCACGGTCACAGATATCCGTTTGGGCAAAGACGTGGCGCGCATCGCCGTCCAGCGATGCCAGCGTCTTGAGATTGCCGGCATACGTCAGCTTGTCGACGTTGACAATGTTGTCCGCCCCTGGCTGTGCCAGCCAGTTAAGGACAAAATTGCCACCGATAAACCCCGCCCCGCCCGTGACCAAAATGTGCGACAAAATGTTTGCTCCCTGCCTTCGATATGTTTCGAGTTGCCGACAAAAGTCGGCCGTCCGCCCGTTCCTATGATGGCTGGCGGAATCCTTAAGTCCTTGTGGAAGTGGCGATATTCTATCTGACCCCGAGCCTCTCCCCCGGCCCAATACCTAACTTTTTGTAGCGTCTTGTAACGATTCGCCGAATCAATTATGTGATCTCTGAAGAATGCGTGTTCTGGCACTTCCGCCGCTCATCCACAAATATCTGGCAATTCTCAATGCCTGTTAATCGACCCTTGACAGATACCCCCTTCGCCGTCGGCGACCTTCAGAGCTGCGCCCCTTCGCTTGACTCTCTTCTTGGGGCTCTGCCACCAGATGCACCTCTCCGCTTAGTGGGCGACCTGGTAAACCGCGGGCCGGCCTCACTAGCAACGTTGCGCACCATCCGTGCCATGGGCCCCCGGACTGAAACCGTCCTCGGCAACCACGACATCCACCTCCTAGCCGTCGCCGCCGGCGTCCGCAAAAAAGGCAAATCCGACACCCTCGACGACATCCTCACCGCCCCCGATTGTGAGGATCTACTCACCTGGCTCCGCCACCGCCCCCTCGCCCTGCTAGAAAACAACTTCCTCCTAATCCACGCCGGCGTCCTCCCCCAATGGACCGCTGCCCAAGTCATCGACCTCGCCCGCGAAGTCGAAGACCAACTCCAAGGCCCCAACTGGCAAGGCTTCCTCGCCGACATCTTCGGCAACGCCGCCGACCGCTGGCACGACGGCCTGCGCGGCATTGATCGCCACCGCGTGGTGGTCAATGCCCTCACCCGGCTGCGCTACTGCACTGTCGATGGCGTGATGGACTTCAAGACCAAGGAAGGCCTGGGCAAGGCGCCGGACGGGTTCATGCCGTGGTTCGACGTGCCAGGGCGGCGTACTGAGGATGTGACGGTGGTATGCGGCCATTGGTCGACGCTGGGCCTGGTCATGCGGCCGAATCTGATGGCGCTGGATACTGGCTGCGTCTGGGGTGGCAAGCTGACGGCGGCCCGGTTGGCACAGGATCCTGCCGAACGGACCGTCGTTCAGGTTGATTGCCCGCAATATTGTGACCCGCTGGCCTGACTGGCAATCCCGCGTTGGCGGGGACGACAGGACGGCTAGCTGATGGCAGCGGAGCTTGGCTGGGGCACGCCGCCGGGCTCGACGGGGTGGTTCAGCCGCCGGGCCGCGGCGGCAGCGTGTTCCGGCGCGCCCTGGCTGAGGTGGGCGACCACCTCCCTGGCGGAGTTCGCAAGCTCGCGGCGGTCGCCCGAGGCCGGCACCAGCGCAGGTCCGATTACCAGCCTGGCCTTGATCCTGGGTGCGCGCAAGACCGCTTCCAGTGACTGCAGCAGTGTGGTCTCGCCGATGTAGGCGGCGGCAAGCGTTGGTTGACCCGTAGTGGCATCGAGGTAGTTCAGTCCGAGGGGCTGCACGGGCAATCCACCAGAAATCGGTGCCTGCATCAGGTTGGCGTGGAATGGCAGCACCTCGGTGCCGTCAGTCGTGGTGCCTTCCGGGAACACGCCGACGAGGTCGCCCTGCAGCATCACGTCGGTGATGTCATGCAGCACGCGGTGGGCGTCACGCTTGCGCGCCCGTTCGATGAAGATCGTTCCCGTCTTCCCGCACAGCCAGCCGATCAGCGGCCAGCTGCGGATCTCCGACTTGGCGACGAAGCGCACCGGCTGCCAGCTGTGGATGACGTAGATGTCCAGCCACGAAATGTGGTTGGAAACCACCATCGCACCCTGGCGGCCGGCGCCGTGCGGCGCTGCGCCGGTGGCGTCCACCACCTCGACCTCCACCCCGCAAATCCGCAGCAACCGCCGCGACCAGCGGCGGATATGCCACTCGCGCGTGCGCACGCCCAGCCACGGGAACAGCAAGGCGCAGGTCACCAGCCCGCGCAGCAGGTGCAGCACCAGCGCGGTCTTGCGCAGCCAGATCATGCGTGGGCGTGGTTTCCGTAGACGACTTGCCCGCCGACCAGAGTCATGCGGACCTTGCCTTCCATCTCGTAGCCGAGCCACGGCGAGTTCTTGCCCTGGCTCTTGATGGAGCGGCGGTCGACCTTCCAGACCTGCCTGGGGTCGAACACGCATACGTCTGCGGCGCTGCCGACGGCCAGGGTGCCGGCCTTCAGGCCGATCACGCGGGCGGGCTCGGCGGTGATGCGGCCCAGTGCCAGGGCCAGCGGAACCTTGTGCTCGGCGGCCCAGCGCACGGTCAGCGGCAGCAGCAGTTCCAGGCCGGTTGCGCCCGGCGATGCCTCGGCGAACGGCAGCAGCTTCTCGTCGTCGTCGACCGGGGTGTGATCGGAGCACAGGGCGTCGATGGTGCCGTCGGCCAGCGCGGCGACGATGGCGTCGCGGTCGCGCGGGCTGCGCAGCGGCGGCGAGAAGCGCATCTGCGAGTTGAAGTAGCCGATATCCATGTCGGTCAGCGAGACATGGTGGATGTTGACGTCGCAGGTCACGGCCAGGCCTTCGCGCTTGGCCTGGCGCACCAGTTCCAGCCCGGCGGCTGACGACAGCCGGCACAGGTGCACGCGCGCGCCGGTGCTGCGCATCAGTTCGAAGATGGTGTGCAGGCGCACGGTTTCGGCGATCACTGACACGCCGGACAGGCCCAGGCGCGACGCCACCGCGCCGCTGGCGGCGACGCCGCCGCCCAGGAACGGGTCTTCCGGGCGCAGCCAGACGGTGAAGCCGAAGGTCTTGGCGTATTGCAGCGCGCGCAGCAGCACCTGGGTGTTGTGCACCGGGGCCTCGGCCTGGCTGAAGCCGACGCAGCCGGCCTCTGTCAGCTGGCTCATCTCGGTCAGGGTCTCGCCTTTCAGGCCCAGCGTCAGCGCGCCCAGCGGGTACACGTGGGTCTGGTTCAGGGTGCGGGCGCGGAATTTCAGCATTTCGACCAGGCCGGGCTCATCGAGCACCGGATCGGTATCGGGCGGGCAGACCAGGCTGGTCACGCCGCCGGCGGTGGCGGCGGCCACTTCGGATTCGAGCGTGGCCTTGTATTCGTAGCCGGGCTCGCGCAGGCGCGCGGACAGGTCGACCAGGCCGGGGCACACGATCAGGCCGCTGGCATCGATGGTCTTGTTGGCGGTGAAGTCCGCCGGGGCGCTGCCCACGCCGACGATCTTGCCGGCGGCGATGTAGAGGTCCTGCGCGGCGTCGGTGTTGCTGGCCGGATCGATCAGGCGGCCGCCCTTGATGTGAATCTTCATAGCTTGGCTTGTCGTGTCGCTTGGCTGGTTCAGTGTGTTCTGGCTCGTGTCGCTCGACTGCATCATTCGTCGCTATTTCCCGCCACGATGCCCATCACCGCCATGCGCACGGCGATGCCGAAGGTCACCTGGTTCAGGATCACGGACTGCGGCCCGTCGGCCACGGCGGAGTCGATCTCGACGCCGCGGTTCATGGGGCCCGGGTGCATCACAATGGCGTCGCGATTGGCCAGTGCCAGGCGCTCCGGCGTGAGGCCGTAGGCCTTGAAGTATTCCTGCGCCGACGGCAGCAGCGCGCCGCTCATGCGCTCGTTCTGCAGCCGCAGCATGATGACCACGTCCACGCCCTTCAGGCCCTCTTCCATGTCGTGGAAGACGCGCACGCCCATCTGCTCCAGCCCCGACGGCAGCAGCGTGCGCGGGCCGATGGCGCGCACTTCGGGCACGCCCAGCGTGGTCAGCGCGTGGATGTCGGAGCGTGCCACGCGCGAGTGCAGGATGTCGCCGACGATGGCCACCGTCAGGTTGGTGAAGTCCTTCTTGAAATGCCGAATCGTATACATATCCAGCAGGCCTTGCGTCGGGTGCGCGTGGCGGCCATCGCCGGCATTGATCACGTGCACGTGCGGCGCGACGTGCTCGGCGATCAGGTAAGGTGCGCCCGAGCTGGCATGTCGCACCACGAACATGTCGGCTGACATCGCCGACAGGTTGTTGATGGTGTCCAGCAGCGACTCGCCCTTGCTGGTCGACGAGGCGTTGATGTTCAGGTTCAGCACGTCCGCCGACAGCCGCTTGGCGGCGATCTCGAAGGTGGTGCGGGTGCGGGTGGAGTTCTCGAAGAACAGGTTGAACACGCTCTTGCCGCGCAGCAGCGGCACCTTCTTGACATCGCGGTCTGAGTCGGACAGCGATACGAACTGGCTGGCGGTGTCGAGGATGTGCGTGATCATGTCACGCGACAACCCCTCGATCGACAACAGGTGCTTCAGTTCGCCGTTCTTGGTGAGCTGCGGGTTGCGGAACGTCTTGGTCATGGCTGGTCGGGCGCGGGCAAAAAACGGAGGTGGTCTGGTCTCGGAGCTGGGGGTCAGGCGCGCACGGGCGCGCCTGGGGCATGCGGGCCGGTTCAGCCGGTGGCGGAATCGGTAGGTTCGGTCGCAAACGCGAATTGTGCGCCGGCGCCCTCGCCCTGGCGCGACAGCACCAGCGTGGTGCCGGGCGGCAGCGCCATCTCGGCGGCAGTCAGGTCGGCGGCAATCGGCAGCTGGCGCCCGCCGCGGTCGACCAGCACGCCCAGCGCCACGCGCGCGGGGCGGCCGTAGTCGAACAGCTCGTTGACGGCGGCACGGATGGTGCGGCCGGTGGCCAGCACATCATCGATCAGCAGGATGTTGCGGTCATCCACCGAAAACGGCAGCGTGGTCGGCTGGGCCTGGCTGTGCAGGCCCTTCTTGGCATAGTCGTCGCGATGGAAGGCAACGTTGATCACGCCATGCTCGGGCAGCTTCAGGTCAGCGGCCAGCCGCGCGGCGATCCACGCGCCGCCTGAGTAGATGCCGGCCACCGACCAGCGCGCGCGCTCGGCCTCGGGGATCAACGCCTGGGCCTGGTCCAGCAGCTTGCGGTACAGCGACTCGGCGTCGGGAACGGAAATCTGCGTCATAGCGGGAATTGGTCGAAGTACTGTTGCAGGATGATGCGGGCGGCCTCGGCATCGAGCTCGCCGCGGCGGGCGCCGGCCATCGACGCGGCGCGCGAGGTATAACGCTCGTCCACCCACTCCACCGGCAGGCCGAAGCGGCCATTGAGCTGGTTGCCGAAACGCCGCGCCAGCTTCATCGAGGGCTGCTCGCCGCCTTCGGGGTTGACCGGCATGCCGACGATCAGCTGCACCGGGTTCCACTCCTGGATGAGCGCCGCCACGGCCTCGAAGCGGCCTTCGACGGTGATATTGGGGAGGATGGTCAGCGCACGCGCCTCGCGCGTGATGAAGTTGCCCAGCGCGACGCCGATCTTTTTTTCGCCGTAGTCGAATGCCAGGACCGTGCCGTCGCGGGGCAGTTCACGCCCCACGGCATCATGCATGCCCGGCCTCGCCGGACAGCATGGTGAAGTCGATGCCCAGCAGCCGGATGGCGGCGGCGAAGCGATCGTCGGGCGGCACGCTGAAGATGATCTCGGGGTCGGCCTGGACCGTCAGCCAGCCGTTGCGGCTGAGCTCTTCCTCCAGCTGGCCGGCGCCCCAGCCGGAGTAACCCAGCGTCAGCAGGAAGCGGTGCGGGCCGCTGCCGTTGGCCACGGCCTCGAGGACGTCCTTGGAGGTGGTCATCTCCAGCCCGCCGGGCACGGCCAGCGACGACACATAGACGCCCACCGGGTCATGCAGCACAAAGCCGCGCTCGGTCTGCACGGGGCCGCCGAAGTAGACCGGCTGGTGCGCGACTGGCTGGATTTCAAGCTTGAGGTCGATCTTGTCGAACAGCGTGGCCATGTCGATGTCGATGGGCCGGTTGATCACCAGCCCGAGCGCGCCACGCTCATTGTGTTCGCAGATATAGACGACGGAACCCGAAAAGGTCGGATCGGCCATGCCAGGCATGGCAATCAGGAACTGATTGGTCAGATTGATAGGTGCTTCGGGCTTCGCCATGCCTTGCATTTTATCAAATCGCCGGGGGTCTTCCGGAAAAGATTGGCGGACGCTGCAGTGCAGCAATGAGCGCCCGGCCACGGTCTGGGGTTGCAGTTTGGCTCAATCCTTGCGGGTCAGTGCGGCCAGCTCCTGCGCCGTCAGCCAGCGCCACTCGCCTTCGGCCAGGGCCGGATCGAGCTGCAGGCCGCCAATGGCGCTGCGATGCAGCGCGCTGACATGGTTGCCGGCCGCCGCCACCATGCGCTTGACCTGATGGTACTTGCCTTGCACCAGGGTCAGCCGCAGGCTGCGTTCGCCGGTGATCTCGCACGCTTCCGCAGCGATCGGCGCCGGTTCGTCGAGCAGCTGCACGCCACTGCACAGCGCTTCGGCCTGCTCCGGCGTGACCGGCTCGGCAGTCGTCACTTCATAGATCTTCGGCACCTTGCGCTTGGGCGAGGTCTGGGCGTGGATGAACTGGCCATCATCGGTCAGCAGCAGCAGCCCGGTGGTGTCGTGGTCGAGCCGCCCCACGGCCTGCACCTCGCGCTGGCGCAGCGGCACCGGCAGCAGGTTGTAGACGCTGGGATGATGGCGCGGGCGCTGCGAGCATTCGTAGCCGGTGGGCTTGTTCAGCATCAGGTAGGCCTTGGTGCAGGCCAGCCATTCCTCGCCGTCGACGGTGAGCCGCAGGCCGTCGACTTCAAACTGCGCGCGCGGGTCTTCGCACAGTTCGCCGTTGACTTCGACCAGCCCGGCGGCGATCAGGTCGCCGCAGTACCGGCGCGTGCCAAAGCCCTGGGATTGGAGGATGCGGTCGAGAGTCATGGAATGGATGGTGGTAGGGATGGATGGTGACGCGGCTGCTGGGTGGCAGGCCGGATTGCTGCCGCAGTTTGCCTGCGGTCGGTGCACCCCACTCCCGCTTGCGGGAGAGAGGGAGCACACAATCGGTTAGTTTACGCGCAGCCTGAAATCCTCAGGCCGCCAGCATCGCGCTCTCGCGATAGTGCCGCTGCGCGTCGTCGAAGCGCTCGGTTTCCTCAAAAAGCCGCGCCAGCGCCAGGTGCGTGCGCACCCGCAGGCGGCGCTGCTGGTCGGGCTCGGCATATTTCAGCGCGCGCTCGAAGCTGGACTGGGCCTTGCCCCATAGCTTCTCACCCAGGCACAGCACGCCCAGCGTGTAGTAGAGATCGGCGTCGGCGGGATGCGCGGCCAGCCATTTCTCGGCCTGCTGGATCTGCGGCAGCGCGTGGCCTGGCACGGCGCAATCGGCATAGCGCAGCACCAGGCGGCTGTCCCAGTTGACCTTGAGCGCGTCTTCGATGATTCGGCGGGCTTCGTTCTGCCGGCCCAGCGCCGCGAAGTAACGCGCCGCGGGTTCGGCGATACGGGTGGCGCGGCGCTCGTCGGCGGACAATGAGCGCCAGAACTCGGTCAGCGCGTCGGCGTCGTGGCGGCGTTCCTCCAGCATGGCTTCGACGGCCATCTGCTTGAGCCGCAGCGCCAGCACCGGATGCAGCGCGTTGCGCTTTTCCAGCGAGCGCGCCAGACGCAGCACCTCGGTCCAGTTCTTCAGGTGCTGGTGCGCGCGCAACGCGATGCGCTGCACGTGGATCTGGCGCGCGCCCTGCGACTGCAGCTGGGCGATGGTCTCCAGCGCGCCGTCGGCATCGCGGGCATCGACCAGCAACTCGGCCATCGACACCAGCCGCGCCTGCTCGCGCTCGGGGTCGGTGACCTGCGCCATCCAGGCGTCGCGCCGCTCGGTTTCCTGCATCCGGTGCGCGGCGCGGGCGCCGATCAGCGCGGCGGTCTGGGCCTGGTCGTCCCAGGACTGCGCCTCGCGCGCGGCGCGCTCGGCGCGGGCGAAGCGGCCGGCAAACAGGTTTTCGATCGACTCGCGCAGCGCCGCCTGTGCCTTGCTCATGCGGCTGCGCTCGCGGTAGGCGGCGGCGCGGCGCGGCATGTCGGCCAGATGGCGGACGGTGGACATCACCGTCCACACCACGAAGAACAGCAACAGCAGCAAGGCCAGCGCCAGGTTCAGCGACAGCTCGACGCGATACGGCGGATAGAACAGCACCACATTGCTGTGGTTGAACTGCGTGAACAGGGCCAGCCCGACGGCGCCGCCAAACAGGACCGCAACCCAGAACAGAAGGCGCATGGGCTTACTCCTTCTTCAGGGCATGCAGCGCGCCCAGGCTTTCGGACATGGTGGGCAGCTGCACCGTGACCGCGCCGGCCTGCGCCTGCCGCAGCAGCGTCAGCACCCCCTGCACCCGGCGCGACTTGGTATCGAAATAGCGGCTGATCATCGCCTGCGCGGCGGCCAGGTCGTTGCGGAACACGGGTTCGTTGCGCGACAGCAATGCCAGGCGCGCGTTGAGCAGGCGCAGCTTGACGTTCTCGCGCAGGAACCAGCCCTGGTCGCCAGACAGCAGCAGCGCCTCGGCGTCGTCGACCTTGCGGATGCGGACCACCTGCGCCAGTTCTTCGCGCAGGTAATCCCACAGGCGCGTGAACCAGCCCGGGCCCGCGCCGTTGGCGGCGGCCGGCGCGCTGGCACCGTTGGCCGCGGCACCCTTGCGGGCGTCGGCCTCGCTGCGCTCCAGCATGCGTTCGCTGGACAGCAGCGGCAGTGAGTCGACCTGGTTGATGGCCTCGTCCAGTTTAATTGCAGCGCCGGTCAGGTCGGTGTCGGGCACCGCCTTCATGCGCGCGACGTCGCGCGCGATCGCGCGGCGCAGCAGGTTGTATTGCGGCTTGTCGGCGCGCGCCAGGCGCGCGTCGGCGCTTTGCAGCGCGGCCAGCGCCACCTGCACGTTGCCGGTCAGCTGCAGTTGCTGGCCGGCACTGGTCAGCAACTGCTGGATCTCGGCGATTTCCCAGTCGTCGCGGTTGCGCATCAGGTCCTGGTAGACCTGTTCCAGCGCCACCTGCTTGTCGCGGGTCTCTCCGACCTGGTTCTCCAGTGCGCCGACCTTGGCCTGCAGTTCCTTGACCGTGTCCTGCGCGTTGCGGGTCAGCACGCGCGACTCCTGCACCAGCGCATCGTTGCTTTGCTGGCGGCGCGCCAGCTCGCCGGTCAGGTGGTCAACGCGCTGCTGCAGCCACCAGAAGCCGCCAGCCGTCGCCACCACCAGCACGGCGACGAGCGCCCACAACGCAGCGGACCGCCGTGAGGCTGCACTGGGAGCAGCGGGGGTAGCGGGGCCCGGCGCGGACGCTGCTTGCGCCGATGCTGCGGAGGCCGCCGTGGGCGGCGGCGTAGCGGAGGAGGACGTGGTTTCTTGCGTCACGCGTTCGACCTTCGTTGACGTTGCGGGAACTGCTGCGTCCGGCACGGGGGCCGGCGGCGCTTCGGCTGTGGCGCTGGGCGGGCCGGCTTCGATTGACGCGCTGGCCATGCTTGCCGGCGCGGGACCGGCATGGGCATCGGCCCACTGCAGGCACGCCGCCAGCAGGCCGGCATCGCCCGGGGCGGCGCGCAGGATATGGGGGAAGCCCAGCGCCAGCGCCTGTTCGGCGATTCTCGCATGCGGCGCGATGCACTGCACCTGCCGCAGGGCAGCGTCTTCCTCAGGCGACAGATGCTGGCGTGCCAGCGCGTCAAGGTTGCGCACCGCTTCAGAACTGGTTAGGAGCCACGCATGCGGCGCCGCGCCAGGACGCAGGTTGTCGCGCACGGCCTGCCACTGCATGGCGCTGGGTTCGGGCAGCGTGCGCTGGTAGGCCTCGACGGCCTCGACCTGGGCGCCGGCCTCGCGCAGGCGGTCGCCCAGCCAGTCGCGCCCGCCGTTGCCGCGGATGATCAGGACCGGCTTGCCCGCCAGCGCGGCGGGATCGAGCTGGGCCCACAGGGCCTCGGAGTCGAAGCGCAGCGCTTCGGCCTCCGGTGCGGCGTCATCGGGGCCCTGCCCGTTTGCAGCAGCGCCCGCGGGCGCGATCACCCGGCACGCGGGCGGCGCGATGCCGCGCTCGGCCAGGGCCGCGACGCTGGCCGGCCCGACCACCGCCACCGGCACCTGCGCCGGCCATTGGGCCACGCCCTGCACGCCGGCCAGTGCGTCGAGCGCGTAGGCAATGGCATTGGGACTGACAAAGACCACCAGCGCAAAGGTGTTCAGCCGCGCCAGCGCCGCGCGCAGCGGCGCGTCGTCAACGGCCGGGCCGATGCCCAGCAAGGGAAAGCTGAGTACGTCCAGGCCCGCGGCCTGCAGCGCCTCGGTCAGTTGCCGGGACTGCCCGGCGGGTCGTGTGACAACGACGGTCGGGCTGGGCATGGGGCAGCCTCAGGCAGGAGCTTGGGAGCCGGCGGGATCGCCAGAATCGGCCAGTGCCGCGAGGATGGCTTCGGCACCCTGCGCCAGCAGGTCGCGCGCGCAGGCCTGGCCAAGCGCTTCGGCAGCAGCCAGGTCAACTGCCGGTCCGGACGCGGCAGCGCGGATGGCGCGCGTGCCATCGGGCAAGGCGACAAAGGCGTCCAGCTTCAGCTGATCGCCTTCCCAGCGCGCATGGGCGGCCAGCGGCACCTGGCACGAGCCGCCCAGCATGCGCGACACGGCGCGCTCGGCGCTCACGGCCAGCGCCGTCGGCTGGTGGTTCAGGGGCGCCAGCCATTGCGCAAGTTCAGGCCGGTTGGCCAGGATCTCGATGCCGAGGGCGCCCTGGCCTGCGGCCGGCAGCGACACCTCGATCGGGATCAGCGCGCGGATGCGCTCGCCCAGGCCCAGGCGCTTGAGGCCGGCGGCGGCCAGGATGATGGCGCCGTATTCGCCGCGATCCAGCTTGCCCAGCCGCGTGTCCAGATTGCCGCGCAGCGGCTTGATCACCAGCTGCGGATAGCGGCTGCGCAGCGCGGCCTCACGGCGCAGGCTGGAGGTGCCGACCACGGTGCCGGCCGGCATCTCGTCCAGCGAGGCGTAGGCGGAAGACACCAGCGCGTCGCGCGGATCCTCGCGTTCCATCACCGCGGTCAGGGCGAAGCCTTCGGGCAACTCCATCGGCACATCCTTGAGCGAATGCACCGCCAGGTCCGCCCGGCCTTCGTCCATCGCGAACTCCAGTTCTTTGACAAACAGACCCTTGCCGCCGACTTTGGACAGCGTACGGTCTAGAATCTGGTCTCCGCGCGTGGTCATGCCAAGAATGGACACGTCGCACGCGGGATAGTATTGTTGCAATGCAGCACGCACATGTTCTGCTTGCCACAGGGCCAGACGGCTCTCTCGGGAGGCAATGACGAGCTTTTGCGGAAGATTGCGAGACACGACAGCGGTAGAGGAAGACAGGGTGGCAGACGACATGCGTCAATGGTAGCACGCGACCCAATAGTCCCTCCGCACCAATAGATAAGCTAGAAGCAGAACGAGGAGATTGCATGACGCAGCATGCTGCGCGCCCCAACGGCCGGCGGACCGCCCCGGCTGCGAAAGACCAAAGCCCTGCCCTCGGCGCCGCCCAGGGTGACGCAAACGGCGCATCCGCCGCCGAACCGAAACGCCCCGCCAGCCGCAGCGGGACCAAACGTTCCCCCAAGCCCAAGCTTTCCATCGTGTCGAGCAACGGAACCACCATCGCCCCCACCGCCCGCCGCACCGCCGACAAGGACGTGCCGCTGCGCGAGGACATCCGCTTCCTGGGCCGCCTGCTGGGCGAATGCCTGCGTGAACAGGAAGGCGACGCCGCCTTCGAGGTGGTCGAGACCATCCGCCAGACCGCGGTGCGCTTCCGCCGCGAGAACGACCGCGCCGCCGGCGCGGAGCTGGACCGCCTGCTCAAGCGCCTGTCGCGCGACCAGACCAACCAGGTCGTGCGCGCGTTCAGCTATTTCTCGCACCTGGCCAATATCGCCGAGGACCAGCACCACAACCGCCGCCGCCGCGTGCACGCGCTGGCCGGCTCGCCGCCGCAGGCGGGCAGCCTGGCCCACGCGCTGGAGGCGATCGACGCCGCCGGCGTGACCGGCAAGCAGCTGCGCAAGTTCCTGGACGAGGCCCTGATCGTGCCGGTGCTGACCGCGCACCCGACCGAAGTCCAGCGCAAGAGTATTCTCGACGCCGAGCGCGAGATCGCCCGCCTGCTGGCCGAGCGCGACCTGCCGATGACCGCGCGCGAGCGCGACCACAACACCGCGCAGCTGCGCGCCAAGGTCACCACGCTGTGGCAGACCCGCATGCTGCGCGATTCGCGCCTGACGGTGGCCGACGAGATCGAAAACGCCCTGTCCTACTACCGCACCTGTTTCCTGCGCGGCATCCCGCAGTTGATGAGCGAGCTGGAGGAAGACATCGCCGCGGTGTTCCCGACCACGCGCAAGCGCAAGGGCACCCCGGGCGCGCAGCCGGCGCCGCTGGCGCCGTTCCTGCAGATGGGTTCCTGGATCGGCGGCGACCGCGACGGCAACCCCAACGTCACCGCCGAGACGCTGGAGCATGCCGCCAGCCAGCAGGGGCAGATGATCATCGACTGGTACCTGGATGAAGTCCATGCGCTGGGCGCGGAGCTGTCGATGTCGACGCTGATGGTCGACGCCAGCCCGGAACTGCTGGCGCTGGCCGAGCGCTCGCCCGACCACTCCGAGCATCGCGCCGACGAACCCTACCGCCGCGCGCTGATCGGCATCTACGCGCGCCTGGCCGCAACCAGCAAGACGCTGACCGGCCATGCCGTGCCGCGCCGCCCGGTGGCGCCGGCCGAGCCCTATGACAGCGCCGAGGCCTTTGCCGCCGACGTGCAGGTGGTGGTCGACTCGCTGCGCGCCAACCATGGCCAGGCGCTGGCCAATGGCCGTATCGAAGCGCTGGCGCGCGCCATCGGCGTGTTCGGTTTCCACCTGGCGTCGGTCGACATGCGCCAGGTCTCGGACGTGCACGAGGCGGTCATCGCCGAGCTGTTCGCCGCCGCCGGCATCGCCCCCGACTACGCCGCCCTGCCCGAGGCGCGCAAGCTGGAACTGCTGCTGGCCGAACTGCGCCAGCCGCGCCTGCTGACGCTGCCATGGCATGAGTATTCCGAGCAGACCCGCAAGGAACTGGCGATCTTCGCCGCCGCGCGCGAGCTGCGCGCGCGCTATGGCAAGCGCATTGCGCGCAACTACATCATCTCGCACACCGAGACGCTGTCGGACCTGGTCGAAGTGATGCTGCTGCAGAAGGAATCCGGCATGCTGCAGGGCACGCTGGGCAGCAAGACCGACCCGGCGCGCATGGAGCTGATGGTGATCCCGCTGTTCGAGACCATCGAGGACTTGCGCAACGCCGCCGGCATCATGCAGTCGCTGCTGGACCTGCCGGGCTTCGACTCGGTGATCGCGCACCATGGCGTCGAGCAGGAAGTGATGCTTGGCTACTCGGACTCGAACAAGGACGGCGGCTTCCTGACTTCCACCTGGGAGCTGTACAAGGCCGAGCTGGAACTGGTGCAGCTGTTCGAGCAGCGCCAGGTCAAGCTGCGCCTGTTCCACGGCCGCGGCGGCACCGTCGGCCGCGGCGGCGGCCCGACCTACCAGGCCATCCTGTCGCAGCCGCCGGGCACGGTGAACGGCCAGATCCGTCTGACCGAGCAGGGCGAGATCATCAACAGCAAGTTCGCCAACGCCGAGATCGGCCGGCGCAACCTGGAAACGGTGGTCGCCGCCACGCTGGAAGCCTCGCTGTTGCCGCAGCAGAACGCACCCAAGGACCTCGACATGTTCGAGGCCGTGATGCAGCAGCTGTCGGACCGCGCCTTCACCGCCTACCGCGACCTGGTCTACGAGACCCCGGGCTTCAAGGACTACTTCTTCGCCACCACGCCGATCACCGAGATCGCCGACCTGAACCTGGGTTCGCGCCCGGCCTCGCGCAAGCTGATGGACAAGAAGAACCGCCGCATCGAAGACCTGCGCGCAATCCCGTGGGGCTTCTCGTGGGGCCAGTGCCGGCTGCTGCTGCCGGGCTGGTACGGCTTCGGCAGCGCGGTCAAGTCGCTGCTGGACACCGCGCCGGACGACAAGGCGCGCAAGCTGGCCGTGACCACGCTGCGCCGCATGGTCAAGACCTGGCCGTTCTTCTCGACGCTGCTGTCCAACATGGACATGGTGCTGGCCAAGACCGACCTGGCCGTGGCCTCGCGCTATGCCCAGCTGTGCGACGACGCGGCCCTGCGCCGCACCGTGTTCAACCGCATCAGCAAGGAATGGCACCTGACCTGCGAGATGCTGACACTGGTCACCGGCCACCAGGAACGGCTGGCGGACAACCCGCTGCTGGCGCGCTCGATCAAGAACCGCTTTGCCTACCTCGACCCGCTGAACCACTTGCAGGTTGAGTTGCTGAAACGCTACCGCTCGGGCAAGGATGGCGACGACATCCGGGTGCGGCGCGGCATCCACCTGACCATCAACGGCGTCGCGGCGGGCCTGCGCAATACGGGCTGATTGGCGTCAGAGTCCTGCCGGTTTGCGCCCCTCTCCCGCGTGCGGGAGAGGAGCCAGGGAGAGGGCCGGCGTGTGCCAAGCACGATGCCGCCAATTCAGCCGCCCAGCAGCCTCAGCGCCGTATACACCGCCATCCCCACCACGATCATCCCCACCATCTTCCGCGTCAGCAGGTAGAACAGCGTGGCCGCAATCCCCGCCATCAGCTTGTCGTTGGAGAACGCCACCGTGAAATGCCCCTGCCAGGTCATCAGGTCCGGCAGGATGATCGCCGCCAGCGCCGCGGCCGGTGCATAGCGCAGCGCCCGCGCGATGCGGTCGGGCACGGTGACATGCTCGCCGGCCATCAGGAACAGCGCGCGCGTGACGATGGTGACGACCGCCATGCCAAGGATGGCAATCCAGATTTCAAGATGGCTCATGCGCGGTCTCCCGGCGGCGTTTCCGGCGCGGCGGCGTTGGTGACCTCGGGGGCCTTGGGCTTGCGCCGGCGGATGCCGCGCAGTGCCGCGCGCGCGGCCAGGTCGTCGCTGGCCATGCCGGCGGCAATCGCGCCCACCACTGCCACCACCAGGCTGAGACGGTACGGCAAATCGAAGCAAAGCAGCGCCAGCACCGCCGACACCACCACTGCCAGCAGCGTCGAGCGCGAGTTGATGGTGGCGATCATCACCGGGATCAGCGCCATGGTGCCGGCCAGCCCCAGGCCCCAGCTGTCGGGGAACAGACTGGCCAGCACGATGCCGATGATCGACGACAGCTGCCACATGCAGAAGTTGGTCAGCGCCATGCCCCAGAAGTAGCCTTCCTTGCCGGGCTCGTAGCCGGGCGTGCTGTACTTCTGCAGGAAGTAGACGAAGTGCAGGTCGCCGTTGAACGAGCCCAGGATGGTGCGCCGCCATAGCGGCATGTAGCTGAAGTGCGGCTGCATGCCGGCGCTGAAGATCACAAAGCGCAGGTTGACCACGGCCGCAGTCAGCCAGATGGTCCACAGCGGCAGGCCCGCGGCGAACAGCGGCAGCACGGCCAGTTGCGCCGAGCCGGCATAGACCAGCAGCGACATGCCGATGGCTTCGGGCACGGTCATTACGGATTTGCTCATTGCCACGCCGGTCACCAGGCCCCAGGAGAAGACCGCGGGCAGGGACGGGGCAAAGTAGCGCGCGCCGTCGATAAAGCCGGCGCGTTCGGCGGGTGCGAAGCGATGCCAGAGGCGCAACCACACCGGGGGTTGTCGGGAAGTCATGTCAGAGGGCGAGGGGGCAATGCAGGCCCGGGGCCGAGGGCCGGCCCGGAAGGCTGCCGCCGCAGGACGCGGCCGGCACCCTGGCATTATAGGGGCGGATCGGACGCTGGTAAGCGTCCGCTTAACAAAATGCGGCCGCGGCGTTGGCGCCAGGCCACGGCGCCGCGCCGCGGCCTGCCCGGCGCGGACTCAGGGTGCGCCGCGGTACACCCATTGCAGCAAGGCGTCGTGTGCTTCCAGCGCCTGCGCGGCATTGGGATGGTTGATCATGCTGACCACCACGTAGCGGCCGCCGTCGGCAGCATCCACATAGCCGGCCAGCGCGCGCACGTCGGCCAGCGTGCCGGTCTTCAGGTAGCCGTTGCCGGCCGCGTTGGCGCGCGTCAGGCGGTTGCGCAGCGTGCCGTCGACGCCCAGCACCGGCAGCGAATCGATCAGCACCGGCCCCACGTTGCTGGCCGCGGCCTGCTGCAGCAGGCGCGCCATGTCATAGGCGCTGATGCGTTCCTCGCGCGACAGGCCCGAGCCGTTGTCCAGCACCAGGCCGGGCATGTCCAGCCCCTGGCGCGCCAGCCAGCGCTGCACCACGCGGATCGAGCGCCCGGTGCTGGCCGGGCCGCCGCGGTCCATTTCTGCGCCGATGGTCAGGAACAGCTGGCGTGCCATCACGTTGTTCGAGAACTTGTTGATGTCGCGCACGATGTCTGCCAGCGGCAGGCCGTAGTGGCGCGCCAGCAGCACCGCGCCGCGCGGCACCTTGCCGCTGCGCAGCGCGGGCATATGGGCAAAGCGCCCGCCGGCGCGCTGCCATTCGGCGACGAAGCCGCCCCATGTGAACTCCGCATGCGACAGCGTGGCGATATTGAGCACGTGCTCGCCGCAGTCGCTGGCATAGTCGCCCGAGAACGACGCCAGCACGGTGCCGTCCGCCTGCGGCAGCACGCTCGGGCTGGCGCTGGACTGCCAGTCGCCGCAGCGGCCGTTGGTCAGCGTGAGCCGGTTGTCCAGCTTGAGCTGCGCCAGCTCGGGCGTGACGCTGACTGCCACGGTCTGGCTGGCCGGGTCCGGCGTCAGCGTGAATGACAGCGTCTTGAACGCATACAGCAGCGCATCGGGGCCGACGTTGTAGGCGCGCTGCACTTCGCCGTCGATGGTGCCGTTGCCGTCCAGGCCATCGGCAAAGTAGCTGCGGTCCAGCACCAGGTCGCCGTTGATGCCGGTAGCGCCCCCGGCGCGCGCCTTCGCCACCAGCTTGGCCATTTCCTCGGGCACCAGCTTGGGATCGCCGTGGCCGCGCAGGTAGACGTTGCCGTTGACGGTGCCGTCGAAGCCGGGCTGAGCGTCGGCATAGAGCGAGGTCTGCCAGCGGTAGTCGGGCCCCAGCAGCTGCAGCCCGGCAAAGGTGGTGACCAGTTTCATGGTCGAGGCCGGGTTCATCGGCTGCTGCGCATTCCAGCTGGCGCGGGCGGTGCCCGCGCCCAGCCTGACCACGTAGAAGCTGGCGGCCGACGCCGGCACGCCGGCTCGGCGTAGCGCCGCGGCCACCGGGGTCGGCACGCCGGCGCTCACCAGTGCGGGATCGGCAGCGGTTTTTGCGGCGGTGGCGGCCTTCGCCGCTTTTGCCGCCTTGACCGTCTTGGCGGGCGCCTTGGCTTGCGCCGGGGTGGGCGCGGGACCGCCGGCCAGCAGCACGGCGGCAAGGATGGGCGAGAGCAGTGGCGACAGGCAGCGCAGCAGGGCGCCGGGTCGCGATGCAGTAGGCGCGGCGATTGTTCTTGGCATGGCGGCCATGTTAACGCATGGCCGCGGGCCGGCAGATGACAGTCTTGCCGACTGCCCTCAGCCGGCCCGCGGCGGCGCCAGCCGAGCCAGCAGCGACTTCAGCGTGGCCTGCTCGGCCTCGCTCAGCGCCGAGCCGACGTGCGCGTCGTGCGCCACCACCGCCTGCGTGGCGGCTTCCAGCGTGCGGCGGCCGGCTGCCGTCAGCACCAGGCTGTAGGCGCGGCGATCGCCGGCTGCCGGGCGGCGTGCCACCAGGTTCATCTCTTCCAGCGCGTCGACCAGCAGCACCGCCCCCGAGCGCGCGATGCCGAGGATCTGCGCCAGTTCGGTCAGCTTCAGGTGCGGGTTGCGCGAGATGATGATCAGCGCCGAAAAGCGCGGCGGCGTGATCTGCCATTGCGCCAGCGACAGCACGAAATCTTCATAGATGCGGATCTGCGCGCGGCGGATGGCGTAGCCGATCAGATTGTCGAGCACGCCATAGTCGATGTTCGGCACATGCGGGTCGAAACCGGCATCGGCACCGCCGCTTGCGGCCGGATCCGGCGCAAGCGGGTCTCGCGCCTTGCGCCGCGCGGACGCGGCGGTGGTGCTGCGCGGGCGCGGGGGTGCGGCGGGCGGTGTGCCGGATGCGTCGGGATTCATTTCAGCAGTTTCCAGTTGCCGTTGTCGATGGTCAGCATAACCCGCCCGCGCTGGTCGAAGCCATAGTGGTCTTGCCCACTGTAATTCAGCACGCCGTGCGAGACCACGATGTCGCGCTCGGTCTCCAGTGCCTGCCGCAGCGCCTGGCGGAATGCCGGCGTTCCCGGCCTGGCGTGCCTGAGCGCCACCGGCACGATGCGCTCCAGCACCAGCCCGGCGTCGTAGGCGTGGGCGCCGAACTGCGTGCGGCTGTCGGCCCCGTATTGCTTCTCATAGCGGGTGACGTAGTCCAGCCCCGGCTTGCGCACCGGGTCGCCCGCGGGCAACTGCTCCGGCACGATCACCGGCCCGGCCGGCAGGATCGCGCCATTGACCATGCGCCCGCCGATGCGGATCAGGTCCTTGGTGGCCGCGCCATGGGTGTGGTAGATGGTGCCGCCGTAGCCGCGCTCGCGCAGCGTGGTGTGCGGCAGCGCGGCGCCGGTGCCGGCGCCGGCGATCAAAATGGCGTCGGGTTTGGCGGCAATCAGCTTGATGGCCTGCGCGGTCACGCTGGTATCGGCGCGGCCGTAGCGCTCGGTGGCGATCAGGCGGATGCCGTTGGCGCTGGCGGCGGCGGTGAAGTCCTTCAGCCAGGTCTCGCCGTAGGCATCGGCAAAGCCGATAAAGCCGATGGTCTTGACGCCGTTGGTTTTGGCGGTGGCGGCCACGGCATTGGCCATCAGCCGCACCGGCTGCGCCAGCCGGAAGGTCCAGCCACCGCGCCCGGGCTTGAGTTCGATCGGCGAGAACGCCAGCTGCACGGTCTGGGCCTCATCGGCCACCTCGGCAATGGCGATCGACGGCGCCACCGCGGACGAGCCCAGGATGATGTCGACCTTGTCCTCGGAGACAAAGCGGCGCGCCACCTTGGCGCCCTGGGTGGGGTCCGAGGCATCGTCCAGCACGATGTAGCGTACCGCTTCGCCGCCGATCTTCTGCGGCAGGTAGGCCAGCGAGTTCTTCTGCGGGATACCCAGCGACGCCGACGGGCCGGTGGTGGACAGGCTGACGCCGACGGTGATGTCGGCCAGCGCACTGCCGGCGCTGAAGGCGAGGGCCGCGGCCAGTGCGAGGCGGGCCAGCTTGGTGGTGGTCAGGGGCGCCATGGTGTCTCCTCTCTCGATGGTCTTGTTCTGCATTGTCAAACCTGCCGGATCCTACCGCCTGCCCTGCATCGACTGCCGGTCGAATCCCGCCAGCTGCTTGTACCGCAGCGAGATCGCCTCCAGTTCCGCGCGCGGGATCACCTGGTCGATGTCGGCAAAGCCCTGCGGCGCGCGTTCCTCGGCCAGCTGCATCACCTGCTCGGGCCCGTTCATGCGGTTGCGCAGCACGATTCCGGCGGTGCGCGGCAGGCGCTCGGCCTCGTATTCGCGCAGCGCGTAGCCGGTGTCGGGCGTGCCGAGCAGGCTGTCGAGCAGGTAGCGCGCGTCCAGGATCGCCTGGGCGCTGCCGTTCGAGCCGATCGGGTACATCGGGTGCGCGGCGTCGCCCAGCAGCGTGACGCGGTCGAAGGTCCAGCGCGGCAGCGGGTCCTTGTCGACCATCGGGAATTCGTAGATCGCCTCGGCACCGTCGATCAGCGCGGGGATGTCGATCCAGTCCCACCGCCAGTCGGCAAACGCGGCGCAGAACACGGATTTGTCGACCTGCTTGTTCCAGTCGCTGCGCGGCGGGGTGTCGGGCACGCTGTCGGGCACGCGCAGCTCGGCGATCCAGTTGACCAGCGAGCGGCCCTGGCGGCGCAGCGGCTCCGAGATCGGATAGGCCACGAACTTCTGGTCCTGGTGCCCGGCCATGAACATCGAGCGGCCGTCCAGGTAGGGCGGCGCCTCGGTGACCGCACGCCACAGCAGGCGGCGCGAAAAACGCGGCAGGTCGCCGGTGGGGTAGAAATGGCGGCGCACCGCCGAGTGGATGCCGTCGGCGCCGACCAGCACATCGGCGCTGGCCTCGACCTCGGCATTGTCGCTGCGGCGGCGCAGGCCAAAGCGCGCCTGTCCGCCCGCGCCGGTGTCCAGCACGGTCTCGAAGCCATGGCCGGTATGCACGGCGCCGGCGCCCAGGCGCTCCACCGCGGTACGGTGCAACAGCATCTGGAATTCGCCGCGATGGATCGAGAATTGCGGCCAGTCGTAGCCGGCCGCCAGCCCGCGCGGCTCATGCCAGATGCGCTGGCCGCGCTTGTTGTAGTACGAGAGCGACGAGGTCTCGATGGCGATATCCGCCAGCGCGTCGCGCAGTCCCAGCTCGGACAGGATACGCACGGCGTGCGGCAGCAGGTTGATGCCCACGCCCAGCGGGCGCAGCGTTTCGCTGGCCTCCCAGACCTCGGCCTCGATGCCGTGGCGGTGGCATAGCAGCGCCAGCGTCAGTCCGCCGATGCCGCCACCGGCGATTGCGATCTTCATGGTGTCTCCCCCGCGTGCAGGATGCGCCGGTACGCAAGCGCGGGCGCGCTGCCTCCGGTCGAATTGGATTTGTTATGGAGTATAACAATTCGACCGGATGCGACAAGATGGGGAAGACCCCGGAGTGACGCCTCCGGGGTCGGGAAAAACCCGCGCTCAGCCGAGCGCGGCGCCTTCCGGCTTGGCTTGTGCCTGCAGCGAAGGCACCGGGAAGACGATGTCGTACAGCCAGTTGTACACCAGCGCGTAGACCATGTAGAAGCCGGCCACGGCGAGGTCCATGATGAGCGCATCGACCAGGCTGATGTCCAGGTACCAGGCCACCGACGGCAGGAACACCACCAGCAGGCCCAGCTCGAACAGCACGGCGTGCAGCACGCGCACCGGCACCGACTTGCGCAGCTGGCCGGTGAAACGCAGCATGCCCTTGTCGAACAGCACGTTGTACAGGTAGTTCCAGCCGGTGGCGATCAGCGAGGCGACCGCTCCGATCACGCCCATCTCGTGCAGTTCGTAGCCGAAGGCCCAGCTGGCCAGCGGCGCGAAAATCAGCAGGCCGACCACCTCGAAGCCGACGGCGTGGCGAATCCGGTCCCAGGTCTTGCGCATCGTTGTTCTCCTTGCGTGTCAAACGCGATGGGAGCTAGTCTATCTGCTGGGCAGGGATTGCCAAGTTGGATACTATCTGTAAAACAGATAGATAAGCATGGAAAGTTATTTATGAGCCTCTCCATCGAGCAATTGCAGGCATTCGTCGCGGCGGCTGACACCGGTTCGTTCTCGGCCGCCGCGCGCCGGCTGGGCAAGGCGCAGTCGGTGGTCAGCGCGGCGGTGTCCAACCTGGAAATCGACGCCGGCAACGCGCTGTTCGACCGCTCCGCCCGTTACCCGGTACTGACCCCCGCGGGCGAGCGGCTGCTGGCCGAGGCGCGCGTGATCCTGGAGCGCTGCGAGCACTTCCGCGGCGTGGCCAAGAGCCTGGGCGAGGGCGTGGAGACGCGGCTGGTGCTGGCGGTGGACGAGCTCTATCCGGAAGAGACGCTGGGCATGCTGCTGGAAGAGTTCTCCAGCCGCTTCCCGGCGGTGGAGCTTGAGTTGCTGTTTCCGCTGATGGAGGACGTCAGCCGGCTGGTCCTGGAGGGCGGCGCCGACCTCGGCATCATGTGGCGGCAGGAGGTGCTGCCACCGGCGCTGGGCTTCCATGCGCTGGGCTGGGTGCCGATGCAGATCCTGTGCGCGCCCGAGCATCCGCTGGCCGGCCAGCGTGTGGACTGGGAGGAACTGAAGCGCTATCGCCAGCTGATGGTCGCCACCCGCTCAGACAGCGAAGAGAAGATGCGCCTGCGCGTGGCCGCGGACGTGTGGTGGGTGGAAAGCCAGTGGGTGATCGTGGAGCTGGTCAAGCGCGGGCTGGGCTGGGCCTTCGTGCCGTGGCACGTGGTGGCCAATTCGCCGGCCGCGGCGCGGCTGGTGACGCCGCCGCTGGCATTCCAGCAGCAGGACTGGCCGGTGGCGATGGAGCTGGTCTGGCACAAGCAGCGGCCGCTGGGCAAGGCTGCCACCTGGCTGCGCGAGCGCATCTGCCAACAGCCGCTGCCGCGCGCGCCTGCGGCTAGCGCTGGCTGACGGCCTGGTTCGAACCGGCCTGTGCCGGCGCAGCCTCCGCACCGGGCGCATGCCAGCCGCCGCCCAGCGCCTTGATCAGTACCACCGCCGCCGTGTACTGGCGGCCGGCGATCGACAGCGCGGTGCGCTCGGCGGTATAGGCGCTGGTCTGCGCCGTCAGCACGTCGAGCAGGCCAGCGGTGCCGGCGCGGTAGCGGTTGTTCACCAGCACCAGCGCCTCGCGCGCCGAGCGCAGCGCGTCGTTCTGCACCACCGCTTCCTGTTCCAGCAGCCGTTGCGCGGCGAGGTTGTCCTCGACTTCCTGGAACGCGCCCAGCACGGTCTGGCGGTAGTTGGCCACGGCCTGGTCGTAGGCCGCCACCGCCTGCGCCTTGGCCGCGCTGCGCAGCCCGCCGTCGAACAGCGTGCCGGCCAGGCCGCCGCCGATCGACCAGATCCGGTCCGGCAGCGACATCCAGCGCGCCAGCGTGCTGGCGGTCAGGCCGCCGCTGGCCGACAGCGACAGGGTCGGATAGTAGGCCGCCTGCGCCACGCCGATCTGCGCATTGGCCGAGGCCATGCGGCGCTCGGCCGCGCCGATGTCTGGGCGGCGTTCCAGCAGTTGCGACGGCACCGCGGCCGGCACGCGCGGCAGCGCGGTGCGGAAGTCGTCGGCGACCAGCGTCAGCGCCGCGGGCGGCTTGCCCACCAGCACCGCGATGGCGTGCTCCAGCTGCGCGCGCGTGATCTGGATGTCGATCTGCTGCGCCTGCGCGCTCTTGAGCTGGGTCTCGGACTGCAGCACGTCCGAGCGCTGCGCGGTGCCCGCCGCATACTGATTCTGCACCAGCTGCAGCGACTTCTGGTAGTCGGCCACGGTGCGGTCCAGCAGGGCCTTCTGCGCATCGGCCACGCGCAGCAGGAAGTAGCTCTGCGCCAGCGTTGCCTGTGTCGACAGCAGCGTCGAGGCCAGGTCGGCCTGGCTGGCTTGCGCGCTGGCCTCGCTGCTTTCCACCTGGCGCCGCACGCGGCCCCAGACGTCGATTTCCCAGGTTGCGCCCAGGGTCGCGCTCTGCCCGTTGAGCGTGCTGCCGCTGGCGCCGCGCGCGCGCGAGGCGCCGGCCTGTGCGTCGACGGTCGGGAAGAAGCCGGCGCGCGCGGCCTGCAGCGACGCCACCGCCTGGCGGTACTGCGCCTCGGCGGCCTTGATGTTCTGGTTCGAGATCTGCACCTCGGACATCAGCGCGTCGAGCTGCGCATCGCCGAACACGGTCCACCAGTCGGCGCGTGCCAGCGCATCCTGCGGCTCGGCGGGCTTCCAGTCGCCGGTCCAGGCGGGGGTGGCGGCATCGGCTTCCTTGAAGGATGCGGAAACCGGCGCGTCGGGGCGCTGGTAGTCGGGGCCGACGGCGCAGCCGGCCAGCAGCAGCGCGCAGGCCAGCGACACCGGCAGGGCATGGGTCAGGAGGCGGGAAAGAACTGTCATGTCGAGTCTTCGCAAATCTAGACGGCGGCCGGCTGGTCAGGCGTGCCGGCACCACGGCGGCGCTGGCGCCAGGCCTTGACCTTCAGGCGCCAGCGGTCCAGCGTCAGGTAGACCACCGGCGTGGTGTACAGCGTCAGCAGCTGGCTTACCACCAGTCCGCCGACAATGGAGATGCCCAGCGGCGCGCGCAGTTCGGCGCCGTCGCCGCGGCCGATTGCCAGCGGCACCGCGCCCAGCAGCGCGGCCATGGTGGTCATCAGGATCGGGCGGAAGCGCAGCAGGCAGGCGCGGTAGATCGCGTCGCGCGGCGACAGGCCATCGCGCCGTTCGGCATCGATGGCGAAGTCGATCATCATGATCGCGTTCTTTTTCACGATGCCGATCAGCAGGATCACGCCGATCAGCGCGATGATGCTGAAGTCGGTCTTCGATGCCAGCAGCGCCAGCAGCGCGCCCACGCCGGCGGAGGGCAGCGTCGACAGGATCGTCAGCGGATGCACATAGCTTTCATACAGCACGCCCAGCACGATGTAGATCGTGATCAGCGCCGCCAGGATCAGGATCGGCTGACTCTTGAGCGAATCCTGGAACGCCTTGGCGCCGCCCTGGAAGTTGGCGCGCAGCGTCTCCGGCACGCCGATGCGCGCCATCTCGCGCGTGATCGCGTCGGTCGCCTGCGACAGCGAAGTGCCCTCGGCCAGGTTGAACGAGATCGTCGAGGCCGCGAACTGGCCCTGGTGGTTCACGCCCAGCGGCGTGCTGGACGGGGTCACGCGCGCGAACGCCGCCAGCGGCACGCGGTTGCCGTTGCCGGTGACCACGTAGATGTCCTTGAGCGCATCGGGCCCTTGCAGGTATTCCTGGCTCAGCTCCATCACCACGCGGTACTGGTTCAGCGGATGGTAGATGGTGGACACCAGCCGCTGGCCGAAGGCATCGTTGAGCACCGCATCCACCTGCTGCGCGGTCACGCCCAGGCGCGAGGCCGCGTCGCGGTCGATGATCACCGAGGTCTGCAGGCCCTTGTCGTTGGTATCGGTGTCGATATCCTCCAGCCCCTTCAGGTTCGACAACGCGGCGCGCACCTTGGGCTCCCACGCGCGCAGCACTTCCAGGTCGTCCGACTGCAGCGTGAACTGGTACTGCGAGCTGCTCTGCCGCCCGCCGATGCGGATATCCTGCACCGACTGCAGGAACAGGCTCGCGCCCGGCTCCTTGGACAGCTTGCCGCGCAGCCGCGCGATGATGGCGTCGGCCGATTCGTTGCGCTCCGACAGCGGCTTGAGCGTGACGAACATCTGCCCGGTATTGCGCTGGGAACCGCCGGTAAAGCCGGTCACGTTGACCACGGCGGGGTCGGACTGGACGATCTTGATGAAATTGTCGAGCTTGCCGCGCATGGCCTGGAACGAGGTGGCCTGGTCGGCGCGGATAAAGCCGATCAGCCGGCCCGTGTCCTGCTGTGGGAAGAAGCCCTTGGGAACGATCACGTACAGGTACACGTTGAGTGCGATGGTGGCGATCAGCACCAGCCACACCAGCGGACTCAGGCGCAGCGCCGTGGACAGCGAGCGCGCATAGCCGTCGTGCAGCCACTGGAACATGCGCTCGGTGGCACGGAAGAAGCGGCCCTGCTTCTCCGGCTCGGGCGGGCGCAGCATCCGTGCGCACATCATCGGCGTGGTGGTCAGCGACACCACCAGCGACACCAGGATCGCCACCGACAGCGTGATCGCGAATTCCTGGAACAGCCGGCCGACGATGCCGCCCATCATCAGCAGCGGGATGAATACCGCGATCAGCGACAGGCTCATCGACAGCACCGTGAAACCCACTTCGCGCGCCCCGCGCAGTGCCGCGGCAAGCGGCTTCATGCCTTCCTCGATGTGGCGCGAGATGTTCTCCAGCACCACGATGGCATCGTCGACCACAAAGCCGGTGGCGATGGTCAGCGCCATCAGCGACAGGTTGTTCAGCGAGAACCCGGCCAGGTACATCACCGAGAACGTGCCGATCAGCGACACCGGCACCGCCACGCTGGGGATAAGGGTGGCGCGCACATTGCGCAGGAACACGAACACCACCATGATCACCAGCGCCACCGAGATCATCAGCGTGTTCTCGACCTCGCGCAGCGAGGCGCGGATGGTGGGCGTGCGGTCCATCATCACGTCCATCGAGATTGCCGCGGGGATCATCTTTTGCAGCTGCGGCAGCATCTCGTTGACGCGGTCGACGGTCTCGATGATGTTGGCGCCGGGCGAGCGGTTCAGCACCAGCAGCACCGACGGCTTGCCGTTGGCCGAGCCGGCGTTGCGGATGTCCTGCACCGAGTCGACCACATTGGCCACGTCGCGCAGCCGCACCGGCACCGCGAACGAGTTGGGGCCGCTGGTGGCACTGGTGCCTCCGGTGGCGCCGCTGGTGATGGTGGTGGTGCCGCTGCTGGTGGTCAGCGTGGTCACGGTCACGCCGTTGACCACCTTGGTGCTGACGCCGCCGCTGGCGGCGGCGTTGGCGGTGCTGGCAATCAGCGCGCCCGCCGACGTCGACGAGAAGGTTCCCGGCGTGGCAAAGCGGATGATCAGCGGCATGTAGTCTTCCGCCTTCATCGCCTGGTCGTTGGCGTAGACCTGCCAGTTGCTGGCGGCGTTCTCCAGCGTGCCCAGCGGCCGGTTGGCGTTGGTCGCGCTGATGGTGTTGCGCACATCCTCCAGCGAGATGCCGTAGTTGTTCAGCGCGGTCGGGTTCAGCTCGACCCGCACGGCCGGCAGCGAGGCCCCGCCGATGGTGACCTGGCCCACGCCATCGACCTGCGACAGCTTCTGCGCCAGGATGGTCGAGGCCGCGTCGTACAGCTGCCCGCGCGTCATGGTCGGCGAGGTCAGCGCGATGATCATGATCGGCGCATCGGCCGGGTTGACCTTGCGGTAGGTCGGGTTGTTGGGCAGGCTGGTCGGCAGTGTCGCGCGCGAGGCGTTGATGGCCGCCTGCACGTCGCGCGCGGCGCCGTCGATATTGCGCGACAGGTCGAACTGCAGCGTCACCCGGGTGGAGCCGAGCGAACTGCTCGAAGTGATCTCGGTCACGCCGGCAATGGTGCCGAGCGCGCGCTCGAGCGGCGTCGCCACGGTGGCGGCCATCGTTTCAGGACTCGCGCCTGGCAGCGACGCCGATACCGAGATGGTCGGGAAGTCCACCTGCGGCAGCGGCGACACCGGCAGCAGCCGCAGCGCGGCCAGCCCCGCCAGCAGGATGCCGAGCGTCAGCAGCGCGGTCGCGACGGGGCGGTGGATGAAGGCAGCCGAGAGATTCATCGTTACACCGGCTCCTCGCCCGTGCCGCCTTCCTCCGGATCACCGAAGCGCCGCTTGCGCCAGCCTTTCACGCGCGTGGCCACGCGGTCGAACGCCAGGTAGATCACCGGCGTGGTGAACAGCGTCAGCACCTGGCTGACCAGCAGGCCGCCCACCATGGTCACGCCCAGCGGCCGGCGCAGTTCGCTGCCGATGCCGGAACCCAGCATCAGCGGCAGCGCCGCCAGCAGCGCCGCCATGGTGGTCATCAGGATCGGGCGGAAACGCAGCAGGCAGGCCTGGAAGATCGCATCGCGTGGTTTCATGCCGCCCTCGCGCTCTGCCTCGAGCGCGAAGTCGATCATCATGATCGCGTTCTTCTTGACGATGCCGATCAGCAGGATGATGCCGATGATCGCAATGATGCCCAGGTCCTGCCCCGCCAACAGCAGCGCCAGCAGCGCGCCGACGCCCGCCGATGGCAGCGTCGACAGGATCGTGACCGGGTGGATGGTGCTTTCATACAGCACGCCCAGCACGATATACATCGTCACCACCGCGGCCAGGATCAGCCACAGCGTGTTCGACAGCGACGCGCGGAAGGCCAGCGCGGCGCCCTGGAAGCTGGTCTGCATCGAGATCGGCAGGCCCAGCTCCTGCTCGACCCTGGTGATCTTGTCGACCGCGGCGCCCAGCGATTCGCCCGGCGCCAGGTTGAACGAGATCGTCGCCGCCGGGAACTGGCCCTGGTGGTTGATCACCAGCGGGCCGGTGCGTTCGGTGATGCGCGCGAACGCGCCCAGCGGCACCTGGCCGCCGGAAGAGGAGGGCAGGCGCAGGTCGGCCAGCGACTGCGGATTCTTGCGGAATTCCGGCATGGTCTCCAGCACCACGCGGTACTGGCTCGACTGCGTGAAGATGGTCGACACCAGCCGCTGGCCGAAGGCGCTGTACAGCGCGCTGTCGATCACCGCGGTGGTGATGCCGAAGCGCGCCGCGGCGTCGCGGTCGATATCGACATAGGCGCGCAGGCCGTTGTTCTGCTGGTCGCTGGTGACGTCGCGCAACTCGGGTTCCTGGCGCAGGCGTTCCACCAGCTTCGGCACCCACGCGGCCAGCGTGGCGGGATCGGGGTCCTCGACGGTGAACTGGTACTGCGTGCGCGAGACCTTGTCCTCGATGGTCAGGTCCTGCACCGGCTGCGTGTACAGCGACACGCCGCCCAGTTCGTGCACGGCCTGCTGCAGGCGCTGCGTGACCACGTCGATGGGGTCGCGCTCGCCCTTGGGCTTGAGGTTGATCAGCATGCGCCCGGCGTTGAGCGTGGTGTTGGTGCCATCCACGCCGATGAACGACGACAGGCTTGCCACTGCCGGGTCCTGCATCACCACCTTGGCCACGGCCTGCTGCCGGCGCGCCATGGCGTCGAACGAGGTGGTCTGGGCGGCCTCGGTGATGCCCTGGATCACGCCGGTGTCCTGCACCGGGAAGAAGCCCTTTGGCACCAGCAGATACAGCAGTCCGGTCAGCACCAGCGTGGCCACGGCCACGACCAGCGTCGCTTTCTGACGATCGAGCACCCACTCCAGCGCACGGCCGTAGCGCTCGATCACGTTGTCGAAGAAGCGGCCGCTGGCGCGGTGAAAGCGCGACAGCTTCTCTTCCGGCACATGGTGCAGCAGGCGCGCGCACATCATCGGCGTGAGCGTCAGCGATACCACTGCCGAGATCAGGATCGACACCGCCAGCGTGATCGCGAATTCCCGGAACAGGCGCCCGACCACGTCGCCCATGAACAGCAGCGGGATCAGCACCGCCACCAGCGAGAAGGTCAGCGAGATGATGGTGAAGCCGATTTGTTTCGAGCCCTTGAGCGCCGCCGCCATCGGCGAATCGCCCTTCTCGATGTAGCGCATGATGTTCTCGATCATCACGATCGCATCATCGACCACGAAGCCGGTGGCAATCGTCAGTGCCATCAGCGTCAGGTTGTTGATCGAGAAGCCGGCCAGGTACATCACGCCGAAGGTGCCCACCAGCGACAGCGGCACCGCCACGCCCGGGATGATGGTGGCCGGTATATTGCGCAGGAACAGGAAGATCACCAGCACCACCAGCGCGATCGCCAGCAGCAGCTCGAACTGCACGTCCTCGACCGAGGCGCGGATGGTGGTGGTGCGGTCGGTCAGCAGCTGCACGTGGACCGAGGCCGGCAGCGCATTCTGCAGTTGCGGCAGCAGCGCCTTGATGCGGTCCACCACTTCGATCACGTTGGCACCGGGCTGGCGCTGGATATTCAGCACGATCGCGGGCTTGTCGTTGGCCCAGGCGGCCAGGCGGCTGTTCTCGGGGCCGTCGACGATCTCGGCCACGTCGGTGATGCGGATCGGCGCGCCGTTCCTGTAGCCCAGGATGATCTGGCGGTATTCGTCGGCCGAGCGCAGCTGGTCGTTGGCGTCGATGGTGGAGGCGCGCGCGGGGCCGTCGAAGCTGCCCTTGGCGCCGTTGACGTTGGATGCGCCAATGGCGGTGCGCAGGTCGTCGATCGACATGCCCAGCGAAGCCAGCGCGGCCGGGTTGGCCTGGATGCGCACCGCGGGGCGCTGGCCGCCGCTGATGGTGACCAGGCCCACGCCCTGGATCTGCGAGATCTTCTGTGCCACGCGCGTGTCGACCATGTCCTGCAGCCTGGGCAGCGGCATGGTGTCCGAGGTCATGGCGATGGTCATGATCGGCGCGTCGGCCGGGTTGACCTTGCTGTAGACCGGCGGCATCGGCAGGTCGGATGGCAGCAGGTTGCTGCCGGCGTTGATGGCGGCCTGCACCTCCTGCTCGGCCACGTCCAGCGGCAGCGTCAGCTCGAACTGCAGCGTGATCACCGAAGCGCCGCCCGACGAGGACGACGACATCTGCTTCAGGCCCGGCATCTGGCCGAACTGCCGCTCCAGCGGCGCGGTCACCGACGAGGTCATCACGTCCGGGCTGGCGCCAGGATAGAGCGTAGTGACCTGGATGGTCGGGTAGTCGACCTCGGGCAGCGCCGACAGCGGCAGCAGCCGGTACGCCACCAGCCCGGACAGCAAGATGGCCAGCATCAGCAGCGCCGTGGCGACCGGGCGCTCGATGAAGAGGCGTGAGGGGTTCATGCGCTGTCCTTACTGCTGCGCGCCGCCGGCGGGCGGGGCGCTGGCGCCGGCCTGGCGGTGGCGGCGATGTTCGCCGGCCGCGCCGGGGGCCGCGGCCCCGCTGGCGTCGGCGTGCGCGCCGCTGGCACCGCCGCCGTCCCGGTTGCGGCGGCCGCGCCCGCGCGGCTGGCTGGCCGGCACCACCGCGGCGGCGCGCGCGGCCGGGTCGACGGCCTCCACCGTCATGCCTTCCTTGAGGCGGTCGGCGCCGTCCACCACCACGCGCTGGCCGGGCTCCAGGCCCTTGAGCACGGCATTGCGGCTGCCGTCGCCCGGGCCCAGCGTGACCACCTGCACCTTGACCTTGCTGCTGTCATCCACGGTGTAGACGAAGGTACCCTGCTGGCCGCGCTGGATCGCCGCCACGGGGATCACGGTGGCGTCCCTGAGCGTATCGACGCGCGTGCGCACGTTGACGAACTGGTTGGGGAACAGCATGCCGTCGGCGTTGGGGAAGACCGCCTTGAGCTTGACCGTGCCGGTGGTGGTGTCGATCTGGTTGTCGGTGGTCAGCAGCGTACCTTCGCCGAGCTGGTTGCGCACCTGGCGGTCCCACGCCTGCACCGGAAGTTCTTCGCCGGCGTTGAGCTTCTTCAGCACCGAGGGCAGGTTGTCCTCGGGGATGGTGTACATCACGGCGATGGGCTGGATCTGCGTGATCAGCGCGATGCCGTTGGTGTCGCTGGTATTGACGATATTGCCGGGGTCGACCTGGCGCAGGCCGATGCGGCCCGACACCGGCGCGACGATCCTGGTATAGCCCAGCTGCAGGCGCGCGTTGGCGACATTGCCCTGGTCGGTCTTGACCACGCCCTCGTACTGGCGCACCAGCGCGTCCTGGGTATCGACCTGCTGCTTGGAGATCGAGTCCTGGCCCAGCAGGGTGCGGTAGCGCTGCTGGTCGAGCCTGGCGTTCTGCAGCAGTGCCTGGTCGCGCGCGAGCTGGCCCACGGCCTGGTCCAGCGCCGCCTGGAACGGGCGCGGGTCGATCTCGGCCAGCACGTCGCCGGCCTTGACCATCTGGCCTTCCTTGAACAGCACCTTGAGCAGCGGGCCGGACACCTGCGCGCGCACGGTGACGTTGGACACCGGGGTCACGTTGCCCAGGCCGTTGAGCACCACATCCATATCGCGCTTGGCCACGGTGGCGACCACCACGGGCGAGCGCGGCATGCCGGGGCCGCCGGCGCCACCCCGCGCGCCCGGGCCGCTGGCGCCCCGCTGCGCGCCTGCAGCCCCGGCCGTCTCCTGCGGCGCCTGGCCGCGATGGGCGTACCAGTACCAGGCGCCCCCCGCGAGCAGCAGCACCAGCACGCCGGCGGTCAGCCGGCGCCGGCCGGTGCGCCGCGGCGGAGTGCCCTCGGGCGCAGGCGAAGACGGGGTCGGGGAGGGGGTAGGCTGGCCTTGTTCGGGGTTGGACATGTCCGCAAAACCTGGGGGCGG